>DATFUG010000063.1:0-7501 GCA_035261025.1 Steroidobacteraceae bacterium
GTGACAGCGCGGTGGAGCGCAGAGCCACCACCTGGCTGTCGAGGTGCATTTGCCCGGAGACGCTGCGCATCAGCCGATCATGCTCCGCTTCCCAGCGGAGATAGGCTTGCGGGTGTCCCAGGATACGGCTGGCAATCAGCGTATCGGCCGATGATTTGAAGACCGCCGCCATCTCCACGCGCGCTTCCGATGCCTCCATGATCCGCGCGTGTGTGTACGGACGACTGACCATGCGTCACCTCCCGTCGTCTTGCGTGGAGTGTTATGTCAAAAGCAGACAACTACCGCAAGCCGTTGATGCCCTGAGAAAAGGCTAGGGAATTTCCCGAGAGGCTTGCCTGCCAGGGCCGGAGTACGCGCTCAGTTGTTGTTGGGATTTGCCGACCTGTTCCGCGAGGTGCAGTGGGTATACTGCAGGCGCCGCAGCGCAGCACTGCATGGAAGCCTCCGCGCACCGCTCGAACCATTCGCCGCCGCGACGCTCATCGGCGAACCGCCGATGCCAGTACCGCTCGATCCCATACGCATCACACGTATTGCAACTGCCAGGTGTTCGGTAGTCCAATCAAGAACGGGATACACGTGGCCCACATCAATGCCTGCTGGATCTCAGAGTGGATCGGCGACATTGTGCCCGCGGCCAAGGACATCGGCGCATAGGGTCTGCTCGAGGAACTCGATGGACTTTGCGATGTACGTGCGATCGCCGAGCAGCAGAACCCTCGCGTACGCGGGCTCGTCACAGAGTAGCCTGGCACCGTGGACGCCAATTGCACAGGCGCCTATTATCCGACTGTCATCCATGGGTGCGTGGCGCTGGGTTGCCGATTATCCATTGCGGATGGAAATTATCGCGTGGCGCACGCGGTTGCTTCCAGAGCCCTCGAGGAGCCGCTGTGGACTTGGTGATACCGAAATTTCGAAGCGGCCAGTTGTCGCGTCAAAAACCAGGTTGGTCGCTGTTCCCAATAGAGCAGTTATCCTGGGCCGTCGCGTCGCGTAGCCAAACAATCGTAATGATTTCTCCTGTAGAGCGAACTTCACCGTAGCGGTCAGTCGGTTTGGCTCGTCCACTAGGAAGGCGATGCGTTTCTTGCCGTCCGGCACCAATTTACTCTCGTCACCGAACAGCGCAATGCCCGCGCGTGACACAGAAGTCAGCACATAATAGGCCGTGCCGTTTGGACCAAGATCAATATTGATCACCTCCGATTGTGCTAGGCGTCGCCCGCGTCCGGACCGTGAATCATACAGATACGCGTCGCCTTTCATTCCCACCTGCGCCGCAGTGACCGTGGCCTTGGTGTCTTCCGACGCACGGCTGAAGGCAAATACATACGAGGTTAGCAGGCCGCCGTGATTGGTATGGGCCGCAGCCACCATGGGTGGGCTGGAGTCACCAGCAGTCCGCATACTGGACTCCAACGAATCGGTAGTGTACGCGGCGTCGACCGGCAGTAGCGGCAAGTCCGGCTTGACGATCATGCCGTCGGTGCGCACCGCCCGCATCAGGTTTTCTTTGCTTTCGGTTCCGATCCTATCGCCGATTCCGACCATGCCTGCCGATAGAGTCGCGACAAGCAGGTTATCGGCCTCGGTACTCATGAATACGTCGGTCCACGGCCAGATGCCGAGCGCACTGGCCAGGCGCGATGCGTACAGGAAATTAGCCCATTTACTCCGCGTCAGTCGATCATCGCTGGTGCGAATAGTCGTGACATTATCGTAATGAGCGCTCTGAAGAAAATAGCGCGGCAACGCCATGCAGTATTGCAGTGACAGTCCCTTGGCGCGCGCAGTGCGCGCCATTCCGTCTGTAAATGCGTCACCCACCTTGGCCGTGGCGGCAAGCGCGGGCGAGTTCTGGTAGATCACGTTCAGCCAGTCCTGCTCATAGGTCATCACATTGGCCGAGGAGATATACGTCATGATCTCGTTCCACCAACCCGGGTCGACTGCCGCAACGCCCGAGATGTCGTAGTGCTGGCGATAGGGACTTTCTGGATCAATCCAACGATTGTGGGTGATCAGTGGCAGCCCGATTTCCTTCTGAAATCGGGCGAGACCCAATGGAAAAAGAACCGGGTGCGCCTCGTACTTAAGAAGACCACCATATCGGTTCCATTCACCGGCCGGCAGATTGGGGTTTTTCGTATGCAGAACTTCGCCGCCGGGCCCTGTCAACGACTTGAAGTACCACCAGCTGTCGAGCTGTAGGTAACCAATGGGTATTCCCTCATTGCGGTATCGCTGAACGACCGTCTTGAGCGTATTCGCGTAGCCGAGTTGCCGATCATAGTCGTAGTAATAAGCGGCTCCGTTGTCGGTCCAATAGCCCAAATAGCGCAAACCGACGTCGGCGTCGTTGGCGGGACGAGTCTTGCCCTGCAATGTGGTTATGGCCATACCCCAGGTGTCCCAGGTGGCGTTCACCCCAATTCCGAAGGCCATAAGAGTTGTGTGGGCGAAGTCCGCGGGCAGATCGGTAACCTGCGCGTTGAGGCCGCTCGTGATCTCGGTAGTCCCATCGCCCAACATGCTCGCGATCATGAAGTTCGATGCCGGCGACAGCACTATGGCATGCAAGGCATCGTCAAAGAGCAGCCATGGTGTGCCCGTCTGCTCGAGGGTAAAACTGTAGGGAGCGAACACATCGTTCTTGTAACTAAAGTGATGGAGATTCTTCGGAACCTCGGTAAAATCTGGAAAGCGGATATCGGCCGCATCGGTGACGGGATCGTTGGACGTGATTCTGAACAGCACTACAGCGCGGTCGGCGTATGTTCGTATAGTTCCACTAAGTGGCACCCGCTGACGCCAAGTGAATTGCAGCTCCCGGTAGGCGCCAAGACGGTCGCGTCCGTCAAGAACTTTGATATTTGACGCACTATCGCCCAGTCGGCCTGCGAAGGCCCAATTCAGTTCCTGGCTGCGCACTTCATAACGGCCAGAGCTCTCATCGACCGTGGCGATAATGCCAGCTGCGCCTTCAATGAATGGATGCGCGGCATAGCAAGGCAGTGCGCAGAGTGTTAGAGCAGTCATGAGCCGTATGCGTGGCTGCCATAAGGAGAGAGCGGCGCTCCGCCATGCAACGGCTCGACTGGGCACGTTGCCTCTACAGTTGATGATCATTGTATGTGCCTCCTGTAACCCACCGGATTGGGGCGCCGTAAACCGGCGTTGAAACTTGACAGGAGTCTCGGCCTGAACTGCGTCGAAGTCTAACCAAATCACCATGCAGCCCGCGGCGCCGATCCGGGCTCCGAATCAGTCGATGAGTCTGCCGAAACAGAGGTCGCCCAACGCGTACGCGCACTGAAACCAGAAGACGATGTCGGCGAATGCGATCTCATTCCATCCGACTTCTTGTTGGAGGTTTGGTTTCAGAACGCCGATGATCTTAAAGTCGACATAGTTGATCGCAGTTGCCGCAGACATCAGGCCGCAAATCAGCCAGCGAAAGCGGCCGATCGACCTCTTAATGCCGGTCAATGAGCGAAATCGAGAGCGCCGTGACCAACGCGTTGCCTATCTTCGGTCGAAAGTCGATCAGCACCCCATCGCCATGCGAAATGGCATCGAAGGAGCGAACCACGCCTTTCAGCTTGCCACCGGCCGCCGCGTAGATATCGAAGTTCTTGAGCGCGGTCGCCCCATTGGCGAGCACGTCGAACTCTCGCACGCCGGCCTTGTCGGCCGCGGGTTCCGCGAAATGCAGGGAAACTCGGTAGCGTCCGCTCGGGACCGGCACACGATACGAGAATGCACCTTCCCTGAAACTGTCGTAAAGCCCCGCATCCTTGCCGGCCACCGTAGCCCGCTCCGACATCGGCGTATCAGGGGCGTTGATGCCACGGCCGTTACCCCCCGTGAAATAAGTGTCCGAGCCGTAGCGCTCCCCCGCTTTCGATACGTACCCGGACATATTTCCGGCCTTGATGCGCACTTCGTCGAGCGACCCGGAGTATGTCCACTGAATCGCATCGGACAGGGTCGTCCCGGCGATAACCGCAGTCGCGAGCAATGCATTGGGCCCGAGATGCAGGCGCACCGCATGCCACAAACACACCCCGCCCTCGCAGGGCACCAGACCTTGGTCCTTGTCATTCAAACGCAGCCGAACTCGCGCAGCATTGCTGTACGCCTTCACATCGACTACACCATACGGCCGATCGACATAGCGCCGACCGACCAGGTGCAGCGTTGGCCGGCTGCTCCAATTGGCGCGGTAGAAATAGAATGCGTCCTTGCGGGTCAGCCGATCATAGCTGACGAGTCCCTTGTCGTTGATGTCCGTAAGATCGCCCTCGCGGCGCGAGTCGCTGGAAAAATCGAACATGTTCCAGATGTACACGGCCCAGAGATACCCGCGGCCGCGCAAGGCGCTCCAGGATGCCTCGTGATACCGATTCTGGAATTCCTCCGGATGCGGCCGACCATGCGGGTTGATCGGCCCGCCGGCCGGGTCGTCGGTGTGTTGAGAAAGCGCCGCACCTGCCCCGAATTCGGAGACGGCGATCGGCAGGGCGGGATGACGCGCATGCGCCTGATCCAACATCGCGCCGAAATCGTCGAGCTCTCCGGTGTACCACCCAAAATAGCGGTTGTAGCCGACCGTATCGGCGATTCCGACGATGGCGTCGCGCGATACGTCGCCGCCGGCCCCCGCGTCCGCGTGTAACGCGAGGCCCGTTTCGCAGCAGTCGGCGAAGGTCGTGAATCGCCCCGGATCTTCCTGCTTGGCGAGCGCCTGCAGGGACCTCAGCAGCTCCGCGGGTCTGCTCGGACCCTTGAGTTGGTTGGCGGTGAGATCGATCTCGTTGGCCATCGACCAGACCGCGATTGAGGGATGGTTGTAATTTTGACGAATGAGTTCGATGAACTGCTGCCGCGCGTTGGCGGCGAGCGCGTCGTTCGCGGGCGAGCCGTCGAATGACACTTTGTTCACCAAAGGAATTTCGGCCCAAACCACGATCCCCAACGAGTCCGCCAGTTCGTACGAGTACTGATCGTGCTGGTAGTGAGCGAGTCGAACGGTGTTGCCGCCCATGTCTTGCAAGAGATCGAAATCCTGCGCCTGATCCACGTGCGAAATCGCCCAACCTTTGAGCGGACGGTCCTGATGCATGGACGCACCCTTCAGGAAGAGATGTTCCCCATTGAGAGAGAATCCTTTTCGGGAATCGAAATCGATGGAGCGCAGGCCGAGTGGCTGCGCCAATTGATCGAGAAGTACACCCTGGGTCGATCGGATTGTGATGACGAGCTTGTAGAGGTACGGATCCTTGGTCCCGCGCCAGAGCCGAGGGTGTTGCACGTGCAGGATGTACTCGATCCCGACGGGCTGCGCCGGCGATAGCGACACCTGGCTAGACCCCGCGGCGACGACCACACCAGCTTTGTCTTCGATGCGGCTCTCGACGGTGACCCTCTGAGGCGTCGGGCCGTCGTTGACCAGCTTGGTGGACGCCCGCACGATCGCGGAGGCCGAGTCGAGGTTCAAGGCTCTGGCGTACACCCCCGGGCCGCCGTAATCCAGCATGTCTACATGCACAGCGTCGGTGGCGATCAGAGTGACGGGACGGTATATGCCGCCGAACATGAAGAAATCGCCCGACAGCGGGATGACACTTTCCGTCGTTGAACCGGGCTGGGGCAGGCTATTGTCGGATTTGACCACCAGAAGATTCTCACCGGACGGGTCGATGGCGGCCGATGCGTCGAAGCGGAATCGAGAAAAGGCACCGGCGTGCTTGCCGAGATAGTGTCCGTTCACCCAAACATCAGCGACGGTGCCGACCCCGTCGAACTGAAGAAAGTAGCGCTTGTTGGCCAACGAGGGAGGCATGCGGAATCGAAGCCTGTACCAACCCACGCCCTGCACGGTGTTCGAGAGGGACGAACGTTCGGTACCCGCGTTGCCCAATCGATTCCAGGTATGCGGAAGCTCGATGGCGGTCCAAGAGGAATCATCGAACGCGTTGCTCTCGATGCCGGTCAAACCCTCCGCTTGACGGAATCGCCAGCCTCGGCTTAATTCCATCGAGACGCGCGGCTCGCCGGTTGTGACCTCCTGCCCGGTTGCCGGCGCCGCGCGGGACTCGAGCGCCGCAGCGGTGAGCGTCGCGCACCCGATGGCTGCGACCAAGCCGACGACCGACCACGGACGCGAATATCGGTCAAGCGTCATATCAGGGGGTATCGATATATCCCCCACAACGAGCAAGACGCGTTCAGGCCGGATCGGTGTCCCTTGTGGGGAGACTGAACGCCAAGCATAGGCGCAAGTCGTAACGTCATCGATCGACCTCCCTACCGAAGTCTCCTTCGGCCTTTCCAGAGCGCTTTCGCGTACTCCGGGCGCGACTGGGAGCACGATGGCTACGAGGCAGCCCGGTCGGGGGTAATCGCTGTTCTGGAAATGGGTGTACAAGCGTCGGCAACCCATGATGGGTCTACAACTGGCACCTCAATTCCCGGCGACTTGAACTGCTTGAGCTGCTTCAACGAGACGCCCGTAATATAGGAATTCATGGTCTCCGCCATCTCGATATTCTGGCGAAGAAGAGCCAGGTCTGCGGGCGCGAGCCTGCCGGGATCGCCTTCAATCACCTTGATATTCGAATAGGCGGTCAATTCCCACGCTTGCCACCTTCGGAGGCTCTCAAGCGAGGCATACACAATGCTTAATTTCCCTAGTTCATCGCGGGGGAAATGCGTCGGCGTCTGAGACGCTTGCTCGGATTGCCACAGCGCGTCGGCCAATGGGAGGCCTACGTTGGGGTTCGTGTTCCCGATGGGCTCGACCACGTGGTGCGCGGCGACAGCGTCCACGACGTTCCGGAGCATTGTCAGGCGCTTGGAGACACATACTCGCGTCGCCTGTCGCAAGACAAAGTACTTGCCGTTGTTGGTCGTTTCTGCATGTAGAGATTCCCGTGCCTGTTGGACTTTCTCGCGCCAGTGGATCGCTTCGACCGTCTGCTCGAGTCCGACGGCGATTAGAAGGCCGATGACGATGGTCGCTATATGGATGAAGAAGGCCTTCCAGGTGTGAATGGCTTCGTGGAGAGCGTGGACGTCAAGCATGGTCGCTGGTTTCTCCGAGCTGGAACGGTTTTCGTCAACTGCGGGTAGTTCGTCGTCGGACGGTGCTTGCAGCGAAATTCCTGCACCGGTCAGGTCGGACGGGGTCGCCTTCGTCTCCTCTTTGCACCGTCCGATATCCAATGGATTGTGCCCTTCCGATTTTCGTCCGGACCATCATTGCGGATAGCAAGACACCGAGCAAGCGCAGTGACGGGTACAGCCTTAGGAGACTGCTTTTAGGCGGCCTGAACTCCGCGCTATATGACCGACGTGGGCCGCGAGCTCCTTTACGGGCTGACCGAGAGCGGTCGTTGGCCAGGGTGCTTGGCCAAACGGCTCAGACTTATAGGGGGATCCCGACGGAAAAGCGTCAGGAGCGCTCGACGCCGGCGGAAATGGTAGCGGGGGC
>DATFUG010000064.1:0-11836 GCA_035261025.1 Steroidobacteraceae bacterium
GACCGCCTTGAACAGCGCGATCAGCGTGGCCGGCGTGGCGAGCACGATGCTCTGGCGCATCGCATTTTCGAGCAGCTCGGGCCGCTCGGTCAGCGCGGCGCTCAGGAATTGATCGCCGGGCAGGAACAGCACGGCAAATTCAGGGCTCTTCTTGAATTGATTCCAGTACGCCTTGCTGGCCAGCTCCCGCACCCGGGCCTCCACCTGCTGGGCGTGGCGGCTGAGCGCCGCGGCGCGCGCCTCATCGCTGGTCGCCTCGATCGCATCCAGGTAGGCATCAAGCGGTGTCTTGGCGTCGACGACCAGCTCCCGACCCTCCGGCATGCGCACCAGCAGATCGGGGCGCAGGGTTCCACTCGCGCCGCTCACGGTGGTCTGTTCGGAGAAATCGCAATACTCCGACATGCCGGAGACTTCGACGACCCGGCGCAGTGTCAGCTCGCCCCAGCGGCCCCGCACTTCCGGTCGGCGCAGCGCACCCACCAGGTTGCGGGTCTCGCGCTGCAGCGCGCTCTGTCCCAGCACCAGCTGTTCGATCTGCGTACGCAGGCTGCTGAAGGCATCGCGACGCTCGCGTTCCAGGCCGACCAGTTGCTGCTCGGTTTTCTCCAGCGCCTTGGCGAGTGGCGCCACCAGCTGCCCGAGGGCCACCTCGCGTTCGCGCAGCGTCGCCTGCGCCTCGCTCTGTTCACGCGCGAAGGACTCGCGCGCCAGTTTCAGGAACATGTCCGTGTTGTTGCGCAGGGCGTTGTTGGCGAGCTCCGCGACGCTGGCGCCCAGCTGCGCCGGCAGGGCCGCGAGCGCCTCGCGCTGGCGCCGCGCCAGCCACCAGGCGAGCAGCCCGATGCCGCCAGCGGCGGCAACGACAGCCATCGCGAGCAGCCAACCGGCACTCACGGTGCCACCCCAGCCACGCGCTCCACGCGGGTGCGTGGGCCATCGAGCTGCAGCCAGGGCAGCAGGTCAGAGGGCTCCTGAAGCCAGGCGGCGACGGGCCAGGCGTCGGGATTGTCCGCCGGGTCGAGATAACCGTAACGCACCGCCAGCGGCACCATGCCGGCGGCGCACGCGGCCTGCACGTCGCGCAGCGCGTCGCCGACGAACACGCAGTCGGCCGGTGCCACGCCGAGCTGCGCGGCCGCCACGAGCAGCGGCCGTGGGTGCGGTTTGCGTTCCGGCAGCGTATCGCCGCTCAGGACGCAGGCCGTGCGCGCGAGCAGTCCCAGGTCAGCCAGCAGCGGTTGGGTCAGCCACCCGGCCTTGTTGGTCACGATGCCCCACGGCAGACCCCTGGACTCCAGCGTCGCCAGCACGGGCTCGAAGCCCGGAAACAGGCGCGTATGCACGCTGAGCGCCGCCCGATAGAGTTCGAGGAAGCGGCGCCGCAGGCGCTCGAAGGGCTCGCCGCTGACGCCCGGAAACCCGGTGCGTACCACGGCCACTGCGCCGCTGGACACGTGCGGGCGGATCAGCGCGAGCTCCAGCGGCGGTCGCTGCTCCTCGTGCAGCAGCACATTCAGAGCGGCGGCCAGATCGGGCGCTGTGTCCAGGAGCGTCCCGTCCAGATCGAAAAGCGCCGCGCGCGCCCGCTGCGAGGCCTTCATTGCAGTTCCAGCGGGCGGCTGAAGCAGGCCAGATAGTTGATCGCAGTCCGGCTCACCAGGCGCGCGGAGTGCGTCAGCGGATCGTACCCGAGGCCGGTGAGTTCGCGCAGTTCCAGACCGGCGCCGCGACCCGCGCGGGCCAGCTCGGCGGGCGGCACGAAGCGCGCGTACTCGTGCGTACCGCGCGGCAGCAGGCCCAGCACGTATTCGGCCGCCACGATCGCGCCGAAGAAGGCCTGCGCGGTCCGGTTGATGGTGGACACGAACAGCGCACCGCCCGGGCGCACCAGGCGGGACAGCTCCCCGACGAGCACCGCGGGCTCAGGCACGTGCTCGAGGAGTTCCATGCAGCACACGCAGTCGTACTGCGCGGGGGCGAGCGCGCCCAGGGAGGCGGCCGATTGCTCGCGATAGTCGATCGCAAGGCCGGAGCTCTGCGCGTGGAGCCGTGCCACTTCGATCATGGTCGGCGACAGATCGATTCCCGTCACCCGTGCACCGTGGCGTGCGAGCGCTTCGCACAGCAGGCCGCCGCCACAGCCCACATCGACCACGGCGGCGTCGGCCAGCCGGGTTCGCGCGGCAATGAAACCGGCGCGCACCGGATTGAGGCTGTGCAGTGTGCGCAGCGGCCCGGCGGCGTCCCAGTACTGGTGCGCCAGGGCATCGAACTTCGCCAGCTCGACCGCATCGACGTTTAACGCGGCACTCATTTGGGGTGGTCCGGCCTTCCTGCCTGCACCGCTGCGGCCGGGCCGGGCAGGGGGCATTGTGCTAAACTTTCTAGGCTAAAATCCAAGGTTTGCTCATGATTGAAATAGCGCGCGAAATCCTGCCGGTCAACCTGGAAGACGAGATGCGACAGTCGTATCTCGACTACGCCATGAGCGTGATCGTCGGCCGCGCGCTGCCCGACGTGCGCGACGGCCTCAAGCCCGTGCACCGGCGCGTGCTGCACGCAATGCGCGAGCTCGGCAACGAGTATAACAAGCCCTACAAGAAATCGGCGCGCGTCGTCGGCGATGTGATCGGCAAGTATCACCCGCACGGCGACACGGCCGTGTACGACACGATCGTGCGCATGGCGCAGCATTTTTCCATGCGCTACATCCTGGTCGACGGCCAGGGCAACTTTGGCTCCGTCGACGGCGACGCCCCGGCCGCCATGCGCTACACCGAAGTGCGCATGTCGAAGCTGGCGCACGAATTGCTGGCCGATATCGACAAGGAAACCGTCGATTTCGTGCCCAATTACGACGAATCGGAGACTGAACCGGCGGTGCTGCCGACCCGGGTTCCCAACCTCCTGGTCAACGGCTCCTCGGGAATCGCGGTCGGCATGGCGACCAATATCCCCCCGCACAACCTGACGGAGATCGTCACGGCCTGCCTGGCGCTGCTCGATGACCCGGCCATCTCGCTGGCCGGATTGATGCAGATCGTGCCTGGCCCCGATTTCCCGACCGGTGGAATCATCAACGGCGCGCAGGAAATCGCCACCGCGTACAAAAGCGGCCGCGGGCGCCTCTCGATTCGCGCGCGCGCCGGCATCGAGGAGATCGACGGCAAGAGCGGTCGCCAGGCGATCGTGGTGACGGAGCTGCCCTATCAGGTCAACAAGGCGCGTCTGATCGAGCGTATCGCCGATCTGGTGCGCGAGAAGCTCCTCGATGGTATTGCGCAGGACGGCCTGCGCGATGAATCCGACAAGGATGGCATGCGCATCGTGGTCGAGCTCAGGCGCGGCGAGGTCGCCGAGATCGTGCTCAACAACCTGTATGCGCAGACGCCGATGGAAACGGTGTTTGGCATCAACATGGTGGCGCTCCAGGACGGGCAGCCCAGGCTCATGGGCCTGCGCGACCTGCTCGACGCCTTCCTCCGACATCGCCGTGAAGTGGTTACGCGCCGCACGGTGTTCGAGCTGCGCAAGGCGCGTGAGCGCGCCCATGTACTCGAGGGGCTGGCGGTGGCGCTGGCCAACATCGATCCGATCATCGCCGTGATCAAGGCCGCGGCGGCGCCCCCCGAGGCGCGTACGGCGCTGATGAGCCGCGATTGGGCGCCCGGGGCGGTGGCCGCGATGCTCGAACGCGCCGGTCCCACCGCGTCGCGCCCCGACAAGCTGCCGGGCGAGTTTGGCATGAACGCGGGCTGGTACCGCTTGAGCGAAGTGCAGGCCCAGGCAATTCTCGACATGCGCCTGCACCGGCTCACGGGACTGGAGCAGGACAAGATCGTGGGCGAATACCGCGATCTGCTGACCCGCATCGTTGACTTAAGCGAGATCCTCGCGCTCCCCGATCGCCTGACGCGGGAGATCCGCGCGGAGCTGGTGGAAATTCGCGACGCCTACGGGGACGAGCGGCGCACGGAGATCAGCCGCGATCATCTTAATCTCTCGACCGAGGACCTGATCGAGCCGCAGGACATGGTGGTGACGCTCTCGCACGCCGGCTACGCCAAGGCGCAGCCTGTCTCCGATTACCAGGCGCAGCGCCGCGGCGGACGCGGCAAGTCGGCGACCGCGGTGAAGGACGAGGATTTCGTCGAGAAATTCTTCATCGCCCACACGCATGACACGCTGCTGTGTTTTTCGAATCGCGGCAAGGTCTACTGGCTGCGGGTATTCGAGCTGCCGCAGGCGGGCCGCGGCTCGCGCGGCAAGCCGATCGTCAACCTGCTGCCGCTGGAGGCTGGCGAAAAGATCAATGCGCTGCTGCCGGTCAAGCAGTTCGACGAACAGCATTTCGTCTTCATGGCGACCAGCCTGGGCACGGTCAAGAAAACGCCCCTGGCGGCGTTCTCCCGGCCCCGCGCGTCCGGCATCATCGGCGTGGACCTGCAGGTGGACGACCATCTCGTGGGCGTTGCACTCACGGACGGCACGCGGGAGATCCTCCTGTGCACGAGCGGCGGCAAGGCGATCCGGTTCCAGGAACAGGAAGTGCGGCCGATGGGCCGCGATGCGACCGGAGTGCGCGGCGTGCGCCTGGGGCTGGGACAGCGGCTGATCGCGCTGATTGCCCTCGGTGAGGGCCACATACTCACGGCCTCGGAGAGCGGCTACGGCAAGCTGACGCCGCTCGAGGAGTTTCCTGTACACAATCGCGGTGGCCAGGGCGTCATTGCCCTGCAGACCAGTGAGCGGAACGGTGACATGGTGGCGGCGCTCCAGGTCGAAAATGCGCATGAGCTTATGCTCATCAGTTCGACCGGCGCGCTGGTGCGTACGCCGGTGCGCGATATTTCGGTGGTCGGCCGGAATACGCAGGGCGTGCGCCTGATGCGCCTGGCCGAGGGCGAAAGGCTCAGCGGCATCGAGCGTGTCGAGGGTCTGGAGAACGGCGAGGGCGAGAATGCCGGTGAGGCGGTCGAGCCCAACGGCGTGGGCGGCGCTGAGGATGCGAATCCACTGTAGCCCGCGACCTTGCTAGACTGAATGCTCCCTGGCCCCATGCTCGATCCACCATCCGTCCTATTGAGGAGCCCCGTGCGCGTATTCAATTTCTCGCCTGGTCCGGCCGTATTGCCCCTGGAAGTCCTGGAACAGGTCCGTGACGAACTGACCGACTGGCAGGGCCGCGGAATGTCGGTCATGGAAGTGGGCCACCGGAGCAAGGCCTTCGCAGCCTGCGCCGCGGAGGCCGAAGCCGACCTGCGCGAGCTGCTGACGATTCCGGCCCACTACAGGGTGCTGTTCCTGCAGGGTGGGGCGACGGCACAATTCGCGGCGGTGCCCCTGAACCTGACCACCACTGAGAGCGTGGTCGACATCGTCAATACGGGTCACTGGTCGAAGAAGACCCTTTCCGAGGCGCGGCACTTCTGCCGCGTGAACGTGGCGGCAGACGGGGCGAGCAGTAACTACAACGACGTCCCGGCCGAGGACACCTGGCACTTAAGCCGCGACGCGGCCTACCTGCACTACACGCCCAACGAGACCATTGGCGGCGTGGAATTCCCCTTCGTGCCGCGCGGCGCCGCGCCGCTGGTCGCCGACATGTCTTCGACGATCCTGTCCCGGCCCATCGACATCAACCGCTTTGGGCTGATTTACGCCGGAGCGCAGAAGAACATCGGCCCTGCGGGTCTGTGCGTGGTCATCGTCCGTGAGGACCTGCTGGGCCGGGCGCGGCAGGAAACGCCGACGGTGCTCAACTACAAGCTCGTCGCGGATGAAGCGTCGATGCTGAATACGCCTCCCACCTTCACGTGGTATGTCGCCGGCCTGGTGTTCAAGTGGCTGAAGCGCCAGGGCGGCGTGGTACGCATGGGCGAACGGAATCGTGCCAAGGCCGAGAAGCTTTACCGGGCCATCGATGAATCGGATTTCTATCGCAATCCGGTGGCGCCGGCATCCCGCTCCTGGATGAACGTACCGTTTACACTCGCCAGGCCGGAGCTCGACAAGAGCTTCGTGTCGGCAGCGGGCGAGGCGGGGCTCGTGAACCTGGAAGGCCACCGTTCAGTCGGGGGCATGCGCGCCAGCCTCTACAACGCCATGCCGCCCGAAGGCGTCGACGTCCTGATCGAGTTCATGCGCGATTTTGCGCGCCGGAACGGCTGACATGAAATACCGTGTCCTCACGCTCAACAGCATCAGCCAGCGTGGCCTGGAAAAGCTCCCGCCCCAGGGCTATGAAGTCGCCGCGGAGCTGAACCACCCGCACGCGATCCTGCTGCGTTCGGCAAACATGCACGAGTTCGCGCTCCCCGACTCGCTCCTGGCCGTAGCCCGTGCCGGCGCCGGCACCAATAACATTCCAGTGGCCTCACTCAGCGCGCTGGGCATACCGGTGTTCAACGCGCCTGGCGGCAACGCCAATGCGGTCAAGGAACTGGTGCTGGCCGGACTGCTGCTTGCCGCCCGCAACATCTGCCAGGCCTGGGATTTTGCACGCTCACTCAAGGGCGACGATGCGGGTCTCGACGTCGCCGTCGAAAAAGGCAAGAAAGACTACTCCGGCTTCGAGCTGCCGGGCCGTACCTGCGGCGTGATCGGTCTCGGTGCCATCGGTGTCGAGGTGGCAAACGCGGTGCAGGCGCTGGGAATGCAGGTGCTGGGCTACGACCCGCAGATCACCGTGCAGCGCGCCTGGCAACTGTCCTCCTCGGTGCAGCAGGCTCGCTCGCTCGATGACCTGTTCGCGCGCGCCGATGTGGTCACGGTGCACGTGCCCATCACCGAGCAGACCCGCGCCCTGGTCAATGCGGCCCGCCTGAAGCTGATGCGGCCGGGCGGCGTGGTACTGAATTTCGCGCGCGCGCAGATCGTCAACGAGGCGGACATCGTGGCCGCGCTGGATTCCGGGCAGCTCCTCGCCTACGTCTGCGACTTCCCCAGCAATGCGCTCAAGGCGCAGCCGCGCGCCATCGCGCTGCCGCACCTCGGCGCCTCGACCGGAGAGGCGGAGGACAATTGCGCGATCATGGCCGCCGAGGCGCTGCGTGACTTCCTGGAAAATGGCAACGTCCGCAATTCGGTGAACTTTCCGGAGACCCTGCTGCCGCGAATGCCTGGCACGACGCGCATTGCCGTCGCCAACCGCAATGTGCCGAACATGGTGGGACAGATCTCCACGCGCCTGGCCCGGGCCAGCATCAACATTGCCGACCTGCTCAACAAGTCGCGCGGGGAGTTCGCCTATACGCTGATCGACACGGATGGCATCGTCGATGCGGCACTGGTCGCGGACCTCCGGCAGATCGAGGGCGTGCTGTCGGCACGCATCGTGGCTGAACAGGCTCAGGTGCTCGATGGCTAGCAGGCGCCGCAAGAGCGGCGCTCAGGCGCCCGCCAGGCCGCCGCTGGCGCAGATTCGCGCCGAAATCAATGCGGTCGACGCACAGCTGCAGGAACTGCTCAATCGACGGGCCCTGCTGGCGCAGCAGGTGGGCATTTCCAAGCACGCCGACGGGCACACGGTCGATTTCTACCGCCCGGAGCGCGAGGCCCAGGTGCTGCGCGCCGCGCTCGAGCGCAACGCAGGGCCGCTGCGGAACGAGGAAGTCGCCCGGCTGTTCCGCGAGATCATGTCGGCCTGCCTGGCCCAGCAGGAGCCACTCAAGGTGGCATTCCTGGGGCCGGAGGGCACCCATACCCAGGCCGCCGTGTTCAAGCACTTCGGGCATTCGGTGCGGGCGCTGGCGCTCAGCACCAGCGAGGAGGTGTTTCACGAGGTGGAGGCCGGCAACGCCGACTTCGGCGTGGTGGCGGTCGAGAATTCCACCGAGGGCACGATCACCAACACTCTCGATCGGTTCATCGGCAGTCCGCTGCATATCTGCGGCGAGGTCGAGCTGCGCATCCATCACTGCCTGATGGGACGCATGGAATCGCTCCAGGCTATCGAGCGAATCTGCGCCCACGCCCAGGCGCTGGCGCAATGCCGCAGCTGGCTTGATGAGCACCTGCCCGGAGTGGAGCGCGTTGCGGTCAGCAGCAATGCCGAAGGAGCGCGCCGCGCACGCGACGAGAAGGGTACTGCGGCCATCGCGGGCGACACCGCGGCGGAAGTCTACGAACTGCGCCTGCTGGTGAGCGAGATCGAGGATCACGCCGATAACAGCACGCGCTTCCTGGTCATCGGCCGCAAGATCCTCGCACCCAGCGGCGCCGACAGGACCACGCTGCTCGTCTCCACGCGCAGTACCACCTCACCCGGCGCTCTGCATCGACTGCTGGAGCCCCTGGCCACCAATCGCATCAGCATGACGCGCATCGAATCGCGCCCGTCGCGCCGCGGCAAGTGGAACTACGTGTTCTTCATCGACATCGAGGGACACGCCAGCGATGCCAGGGTGGCCCGTGCGCTGAAAGGACTGAAGGCGCGCGCCTCGCTGTTTCGCGTGATTGGTTCCTATCCGCGCTCGGTACTGTGACGTGAACACGGAAAAGACGCACCCGGGCCGGCTGGCAACGGCGGCGGTGCGGGGTCTGTCCCCCTATGTGCCGGGCAAACCGATCAGTGAACTGGAGCGCGAGTACGGCATCGGTGATGTCGTCAAGCTGGCTTCGAACGAGAATCCCTACGGCCCGAGTCCAGCGGCCCTGGCGGCGATGCACGCTGCTTTGAGCGACGTCTGGCTCTACCCGGACGGCGGTGCGCATGAATTCAAATCCGCTCTGGCCACGCACCTCAGCGTCCCGGAAAACACGCTGACACTGGGCAACGGCTCCAATGAACTGCTGCTGCTGCTCGCCGAAGCCTTTCTTACACCGCAAAGCGCCGCGGTCTGCTCGCAGTTCGGCTTCGCCATCTATCCTCTGGTGATCCGCGCCACCGGCGCGCGCTGCATCGAGGCGAGCGCGCTGGGCGCGCACACCGCCATGCCCTATGGACACGATCTGGCGTCCATGGCGGCGGCGATTACGCCCGAGACCCGGCTGGTGTTCATCGCCAATCCGAACAATCCCACCGGCACCTGGGTGGCGCTCGCGGCACTGCGCGAGTTCATCGCCGCACTCCCCGCGCACGCGCTGGTGGTGCTGGATGAGGCCTACCTCGAATACGCAGCCCTCAGCGGCCTGGGCGATGGCCTGCAGTGGCGCCAGGAATTCCCGCAACTGGTGCTGGTGCGCACCTTTTCCAAGGCTTTCGGCCTGGCCGGTGCGCGCGTGGGCTATGCGGTCTCGCACGCGGAGGTGGCCGATGCGTTGAACCGGATTCGGCCGGCGTTCAACGTCAGCAACGTCGCGCAGGCGGGAGCGGCGGCGGCGCTCACCGATCTGCCCTACGTCGAAAAGGCCGCGCGCCTCGTGGTCGCCGAGCGTGAGCGCATGGCCGCGGCGCTGCGCGCGCAGGGTGTGCCGTTTGCGCCTTCAGCCGCGAATTTCCTGATGATCGACGTCGGGCTGCGCGCGGCGCACATCTACGAGCAGCTGCTGCGCGGTGGCGTGATCGTCCGGCCCCTCGGCGGCTACGGCCTCTCGCAGCACCTGCGAGTCTCGGTGGGTCTGCCCGAACAGAACGACCGTCTGCTGCGGCTGCTGGGCGAGCTGCTGCGGGCCGCATGAACCCGCTGCCGCCCAGGCGCTATCTCGCCGTACCGGGCAGCACCGTCGGCGGCGCCTTGAGTGTCCCGGGTGACAAGTCCGTTTCGCACCGGGCGCTGATGCTCGGTGGCATCGCCGCCGGCACGACGCACATCAAGGGCTTTCTCGACAGCGCCGATTGCCTGGCCACCTTAAGCGCGCTGCGCGCCATGGGCGTGCGCATTGAGCAGCCGGGACGCCAGGAGATCGTGGTCCAGGGCGCCGGTCCCTCGGGTCTGCGGGCCAGCGCCGCGCCACTGGATCTGGGCAACGCCGGGACGGCGATCCGCCTGTTCATGGGTCTGCTGGCCGGCCAGAGCTTCTCAAGCACGCTCATCGGCGATGACTCGCTGATGCGCCGTCCGATGGAGCGGGTGGCCCAGCCGCTGCGCCTGATGGGCGCGCGCATCGACACGCAGGAGGGCCGTCCGCCGGTGCTGCTGCACGGTGGCGCAGCGCTGCAGGGCATCGACTATGTCTTGCCGATGGCCAGCGCCCAGGTGAAGTCCGCCATCCTGCTCGCGGCGCTCCGGGCCCGCGGCATCACCCGTGTCACCGAACCGGCGCCGACCCGGGATCACACCGAGCGCATGCTCGCCGGCTTCGGCGCGCAGTTGCAGCGCCAGGGCGCGACGGTTGAATTCGCCGGCGGCCAGACCCTGCGTGGCACGGAAGTCCAGGTGCCGGGAGATTTCTCTTCCGCGGCTTTCTTCATTGTCGCCGGGTGCCTGGCGGCTCCCGCCGGACTGACCGTCCGCGGCGTGGGCGTGAACCCCACGCGCACCGGGTTGCTCGACATGCTGCGGCTGATGGGCGCGCGCATCACCGTCACGCCGCTCGCCGCGGCCGGACCAGAGCCGCTCGCGGACATTACCGCCTACGCCAGTGCGTTGCGCGGCGTGGCGATACCGCGGGATCTGGTGCCGCTGGCCATCGACGAGCTGCCGGCGCTGTTCATCGCCGCCGCCTGCGCCGAGGGCGAGACCCTGGTGATTGGAGCCGAGGAATTGCGGGTCAAAGAGAGCGATCGCCTGGAGGCGATGGCGCAGGGTCTGGCCGCGACCGGCGTGCAGTGCGAGCTGCTCCCGGACGGGCTGCGTATCCAGGGCGGGGGGCTGCGCGGCGGGCGCGTGGACAGTCACGGCGATCATCGTGTGGCGATGTCCTTCGCCATCGCCAGCGTGCGCGCACGGGAGGCGATTGAAATTATGGACGTCGCCAATGTGGCGACCTCGTTTCCCGGCTTTCCAGAGACGGCGCGCCGCGTCGGCCTGGCCCTCGATGAGGGAGCCCGTTCCTGATGTCGGTGATCCCCGGCGTACCGGTCGTGACGATCGACGGGCCCAGCGGGGCGGGGAAGGGTACGGTCAGCCGCCAGCTGGCGGAGCGAGCGGGCTGGCATCTGCTCGACAGCGGCGCCCTGTACCGGCTGGTGGCACTGGCTGGCGTCAAGGCCAGGCTCGCCCCGAACGATGAACCGGGCCACGTGCGGCTGGCGGGCGCCCTGGAGCCCCAGTTTGGGCTGCGGGAGGATGGTTCGGAGCGAATACGGCTGGCCGGAGAGGACGTCACGGCGGCCATCCGGAGCGAGGAAACCGGTGCCGGAGCCTCACGGGTCGCCGCTTGGCCGGCGCTGCGCGCGGCCCTGCTCAGGCGCCAGCATGCCTTCGCCCAGCCGCCCGGGCTGGTGGCGGACGGGCGGGACATGGGCACGATCGTGTTTCCCGGCGCCCCCCTCAAGATCTTCCTGTCCGCGACGGCCGAAGAGCGGGCTCGAAGGCGTTATAACCAGTTGAAAGGAAAGGATTCTGCTGTTACCCTTGCCGCCCTTTCGCGTGAGATAGCAGCCCGGGACAGGCAGGATGCGTCCCGCCCCGTCGCGCCGCTGGTGCCCGCCGGGGA
Source organism: Steroidobacteraceae bacterium (assembly GCA_035261025.1). Classification (GTDB taxonomy): domain Bacteria; phylum Pseudomonadota; class Gammaproteobacteria; order Steroidobacterales; family Steroidobacteraceae; genus FEN-1191. Next base: position 11,545 of record DATFUG010000064.1, read on the forward strand.
CGCCGTCATCATCGATTCCACGCCGCTCACGGTGGCGCAGGTGGTCGATGCGGTCTGGCGCCTGGGTGTGCAGCGCGGAATGTGGAAGCCTGGAGCGGACCGTCCCTAGGGGCCAACGTTCCAGACTGGACGGGTCAGGCAAGGACGCCAAACCCGATCGTCAATAAACCCGCGGTGGTGCCGGATGCGCCAGCGGCCAGCCAAGCACGCCGCAAGCGCGTGCGAGAGTAGACATGACCGAAAGTTTCAGCGAGATGTTCGAGCAGAGCCTGGCGAATCAGCGGATTCGCCC
>DATFUG010000065.1:0-4532 GCA_035261025.1 Steroidobacteraceae bacterium
TTGTTCCATCAGGTCGCGTACGTGCTGGTCCCAGAATCTGGCTTCACCGAACCAGGGGAACGCCCGCGGGAAGGCCGGATCGGCCCAGCGCTCGGCAATCCAGGCCGCATGATTGAGCATGCGCACGGCGCGCAGCACTTCAATGAGGCGCGTCTGGCCGTGATCGATGCTCGCAAAGCGTTCGTACCCGGCCAGCAGCTCGCTCCACTGCCGCCGCTGCTCGTCCGGATTGCCGGCCAGGAACATCCACAGGTCCTGGATCGCCGGCCCATTCATGCAGTCATCGAGGTCCACGAACACCGGACCCTGGCTTTGCCAGAGAATATTGCCGAGGTGGCAGTCGCCGTGCAGGCGGATCTGGCGGCAGGCGCCGACGTCGGCGGCCTCGATCTGCGTGAGCAGTTCCACACTCACGCGGGCATAGCGCTCGCGTGAGCCGTCCGGAAGCAGGCCGGAGGCCAGGACGGTGGACCTGGCGCGCGTGCCCAGCCACTCACCGCGCATGGAGTGGCGGGCCACAAAGGGCCGCAGGGCGCCGATGGCGTGGATGCGGCCCAGCGTCCGCCCCATGAGTTCACGGGCGTCCGTCTGGTCCAGGTCTGGCGCGCCGCCGGGACGTAGCGGAAATGCCGCCAGGCGAAAATCACCGCAGTGGACCAGGGTCGAGCCGCCCAGCGTCAGGGGCGCGACCACCGGAATCTCAGCGGCTGCGAGCTCAGTGGCAAATCCGTGCTCCTCGAGGATCTGCGCATCGCTCCAGCGGCCCGCGCGATAGAACTTGACGACCACGGGCGCTCCGGACCGCCGGCCCAGCCGGTAAACACGATTTTCGTAACTGTTGAGCGCGAAGACGTGGCCGTCCGGATCGAGTCCCGCATCCTCGGCCGCTGTGAGCACGGCGTCGGGAGTCAACCCGGAAAACGGCGTCGGATCGGGACGTCGACTCATGTAGAGCGGCCAGCAAGCGCGCGGCAGTCGCAGTGGAGCGCAGGATACCGTGCTGGTTGCCGTTCTACCCGTATTCTGGGCCCGCCGTCCCCGACTGTCTTAGAATGCCCGGATGCGCGGAGCCCTGCCAAAATCGCTCAACGGCTATCTGCTGCTGGGCATCGTACTGATCGGGGTGCCGCTGCTGGCAGCCATCGTGCGTGCCGCGCTGCAAATGAGCCAGTTGCATGACTTTGGCAGCCAGCTGGTTCGCCACAGTGTGCAGACCACGAAGGTGCTGCACGAACTGTTCCGGGAAACCGACCAGCTCAATGTCGAGGCCCAGCTCTACCTGATCGTGGGGGGTGATGCGAACCGAGATAAATTCAGTCAGCAGGACCGGCAGGTGGCGGCGACGGCCAGTGAGTTGCGTGGCCTGCAATCCGGCGAAACGGCCTGGCAGGCGCTCGATTCCTTCACCGCGCTACAGCGTGTCATGGTTGCCAATATCAGCGGCCTGGCCCTGACCGCGAGCGCGGAGAATCGGCGGGCGGGACAGCTGGCGACACCCTATACCGGCCCGCTGAAGGACCAGTACACGCGTGTCGAAGCCGCTGTGGAGGCGCAGATCAACGCCGAGCTGGGCTCGCTGACCGATCAGACCGCACGGGCACAGCGCGAATTGGCCCTGGAATCGAGCCTGCTGATTTTGCTGGTGCTGGCAGTCGCGCTGAGCATCGCCCTTGGGATTGGCCGACCCCTGCGGCAGATCGATCGCGCGATCACGGAACTGGGCGGCGGGAACTTTGCCCGGGCCATATCGGTCAGTGGCCCGGTCGACCTGCAGCGCCTGGGTCAGCAACTCGAGTGGCTGCGCAGCCGCCTGCTGGAACTGGCGCACGAGCGCAACCGGTTCCTGCGGCACATGTCCCACGAGTTGAAAACACCGCTCGCGAATATCCGCGAGGGCACAGAGCTGCTCATGGACGGCGCCGTCGGTGAGCTTGGCGGTGGCCAGCGCGAGGTAGTCGCCATCCTTCAGGACAACAGCATCAAACTGCAGCGCATGATCGAAAACCTGCTCTCGTACAGTGCCTGGCAGAGCAATAGCATCGGCCTCGACCCATCCGAGTTCCGCCTTCGCCCCCTGGTCAAGCAGGTGCTGGAGAACCAGCAACTCACCCTGGTGTCGCAGCGGGTTCGGCTGGATGTGCAGGTCGACGATCTGTCATTGAACGCGGATCGCGGCAAGCTGCGCCTGATTCTAGAAAATCTGCTGTCCAATGCGATCAAGTACTCGCCCCGCGGTGGCACCATCACCGTGCGGGCGCGCGCCAATGAGGCCGATCTGATCCTGGAAGTCGCCGACGGCGGCGCCGGCATCCCGCGGGCCGATCGCGGGCATGTCTTCGAGGCCTTCCACACCGGGCGGGCACCGGGCGGCCACGTGCGCGGCACCGGGATCGGCCTGTCGGTCGTGTACGAGTTCGTGCAGGTCCACCGGGGCAGCATCGAGATCGTCGATGGTGAGTTCCCGGGGGCGCATTTCCGCATTCGCATACCGCGGCACTCCGTCGCGAGCGTTGTGCCCGTACTTTCCCCAGGCGCGAACCGCAGGAGCGCGCATGCGGCCTGAGCGCAGCTTCGCCACCGGCGCGCTGCGCGGCACGTTGCTCGCCGTGCTGGCCCTGGCCTACGGCTGCTCGACGCTGAGCGGGCTCTACCCAGCGCGTCAGCCCAAGAGGCCGGAGATGCCGTCGATCGACCGCGACATGCAGGTGGCCGCCGTATTGGCGGACACCATCCAGACCCTGCAGCGCCTGGCGGCCGGGAGCCCGGCGGAGCAGGCGGAAATCGTCACGGCCGCGCGCCAAGCCTACGAGAGATCGCCGGGCGGCGGCGCCCAGCTGCGCTATGCCCTGACGCTTGCGACGCTGGGTCATGCCAGCCGGGACGCCGGGCGGGCGCGCCAGCTGCTGCGCGAACTGGCCGCACAGCCCGAAACGCTGGCCCCGGTCGAACGGGCCCTGACGCTGCTCGAGCTGGCGCAGCTCGACCGGGAGCTCGGACTCGTGGGTGACAATGAACGGTTGCAGGCCCTCGCGCTGAGCGATGCCGACCAGGAGCACCTGGCCGCGGCCAATCGCCGGCTGCAGAGCACGTCGGACGAGAATGCCCGGCTTCGACGCCAGGTTGAGGAATTGCAGGCGAAGCTCGACGCCGTCGTCAATATCGAACGTAATCTGACCGAACGAAAGTCCAATACTGAGGGTCGCAAACCGTGAACCTGCCCACCAGACGAAAGGCTCGCATCCTGGTTGTCGACGACGATCCAGGCCTGTTGCGCCTGTTGACCATCCGATTGCGTGCCGAGAACTACGAGGTCGAACCCATGGAGAACGGCGCGCAAGCGCTCGCCGCGGCCAGCCGGTTTCGGCCCGACCTCGTCATATCGGACCTGCGCATGGACCAGCTCGACGGTATCGGCCTGCTCAAGGAACTGCAGGTGCGCTGGCCGGGGCTCAAAGTGATCCTGCTGACCGCGCATGGCACGATTCCCGACGCGGTGCAGGCCACGCAGATGGGTGCCTTTGGCTTTCTGACCAAGCCGGTTGAGAAACAGGAACTGCTCGCGCAGGTCCAGAGGGCACTGAAGATTTCCGGCTTTGTCGACAGCGCCGAGGAGTGGCGCGCCGGCATCATCACGCGCAGCGCGCTCATGGAGGAGAAGCTCGGCCAGGCGCACATGGTGGCCGGTACCGACGCGCCGGTACTGATTACCGGCGAGAGCGGCACGGGCAAGGAGTTGCTGGCGCGCGCGATTCACAAGGCCAGTCCCCGCCGCGCGCGGCCCTTCGTGGCGGCCAATTGCGGCGCCATGGCCGATGAGATGCTCGACGCGGGCCTGTTGCGCAGTGCCGAAGGCGGCACGCTGCTGCTGGATGAAATTGGTGGCATGTCGGCGCGCCTGCAGGCACGGCTCCTGCAGGTGCTGCAGGAAAATGCGCTGCGCCCGGCCGGCGGCGGCGACAGCGTCACGGTTAACGTGCGCATTATCTCGACGGCCAGCCACGACCTGCAACTGCTGATCGGCGGCGGCCAGTTTCGCGACGATCTGTACTACCGGCTCAATGTGGTGCACATCGATCTGCCACCGCTCAGCCGCCGCCGCGAGGACATACCCCTGCTGGTCGCGCACTTCCTCGAGCAGATCGCGCGCGAGACGGGCGCCCGCAAGATCTATGCGCCCGAAGCCGTGGAACTGCTGGCCACCAGTGAATGGCCCGGCAATGTCAGGCAGCTCGCCAACGTCGTACGCCAGAATTGTGCCCTGGTGCAGACACCCATCATCCCGGTGGAGCTGGTGCAGCAGACGCTGGGCGGCACGCAGGCCAAGCTACCCTCATTCGATGAGGCGCGCGATGAGTTCACGCGCAGCTACCTGTCGCAGATCCTGCAGATTACCGGCGGCAATGTCAGCCAGGCCGCGCGCCTCGCCAAGCGCAACCGCACCGACTTCTACAAGCTGCTGGGGCGCCATCAGCTGGTGCCCGACGATTTCAAGGAGAGGGAGCGCTGAGCGGCAGGCGCGGATTGCCTCGGCC
>DATFUG010000066.1:0-3246 GCA_035261025.1 Steroidobacteraceae bacterium
GGTATCCAGGTACTCGTAAAGCGTGGAGAGGTACAGGTTGTCCTCGTACATGCCGCCGATCGCCGCGAGCATCGCGGCCACCGCCGCCTGGCCCTGCCGGAACAGCAGCAGGTACATCGTCATCTGACCCAGCGTGATCCCGCCGTACACTGTGCTCAGCGCGATCCAGGCGTAGGCGCCGTACAGCGTCGCGGTGGCCACCAGGCTTAAGGCAAAGCCCCAGCTGTCGCGGCGGATCGACAGCGCACGATCCTGGCCGTACAGGCGGGTGAAGATGTCGCGATAGCGCTGCAGGAAGCGCGCACCGAGCCCGAACAGCCGCACCTCCTTGGCATGGTCCTCGCGCGCCAGCACCGTCTCCAGGTACATCTGCATGCGCGTCTCGGGCGAGCGCCAGCGAAACAGCCGGAAGGCGTCGCCGGAGAACTTGGCCTCGGCAATGAACGCCGGGACACCCGCCAGCAGCAGCACGGCCACCGTCCAGGGCGAGAAGCGCACCAGCAGCACCGCGAAACTCAGCAGCGAGATGGCGTTCTGCAGCAGGCCGAAGGTGCGCATCACCAGGCTCAGGGGCCGGCTCGAGGCCTCGCGCCGGGCACGCGTCAGCTTGTCGTAAAACTCCGAATCCTCGAAGTGCTGCAGCTCCAAGGTCAGCGCCTTTTCGAGGATCATCACGTTGACGCGCTGGCCGAGCTGCGCGCGCAGCAGTGCCTGGCACAGCGACAGGCCGCGCTGCACGCCCGCCAGCGTAGCGACCAGCAGCGCCTCCAGCAGCACCAGGCGCAGCATGGCCTCCACGGCATGCGTGCTCGAATGCATCGCCGTCACCACGGCATCGACGATCCGCGAGCCCACCCAGGCAATGCCGGCGGGCAGCAGGCCACCGACCAGGGTCAGTGCGGCGGCCACGAACAGCAGCGGGCGATTGGTGTCCCAGACCAGCCGCACCGCGTGCCGGCTGTAGCGGAACACGCTGAAAAAGCCGCGCAATGCTTCAGCGGCCCGGCGCTGCGGTGCCGCGGGCGGCGGCTGCGGCGGCCCGTGGGAGATCACGCCTGCACCGCCATCGCCGAGGCCGGCACAGGGGCCGGCTCATAGCCCAGATTCGGCGCCAGCCACCGTTCAACCTGCTCCAGCGTCAGGCGCTTGCGGCGTGCGTAATCCTCAACCTGGTCGCGATCGATCTTGCCGACCGTGAGGTAGCGCGAGTCGGGGTGCGAAAAATACCAGCCACTGACCGCGGCGGCCGGATGCATGGCATAGGATTCCGTGAGCGTGATGCCCGCGGCGCCTTCCGGATCGAGCAGCTCCCACAGCGCCGCCTTCTCGGTGTGATCCGGGCAGGCGGGATACCCGGGCGCCGGCCGGATGCCGCGATACTCCTCGCGGATCAGCTGCTCGTTGCCGAGCTGCTCTTCCGGCGCGTAACCCCAGAACTCGCGGCGCATCCGCTCGTGCAGCCGCTCAGCCAGGGCCTCGGCGAGCCGGTCGGCGAGCACCTTGAGCATGATGGCCGAATAGTCATCATGCTGCTGCGCAAAGCGCTCCAGCTGCGCTTCAATGCCGATGCCGGCCGTGACGGCGAAGGCCCCCAGGTAGTCGGGCGCCGCGCCGGCGGGGGCGATGAAATCCGCGAGCGACCCGTGCGGCTTGCCCGAGGGCAGGTCCTTCTGCTGGCGCAGGAAATGCACCCGCAAGCGCTCGGCGGTGCGCGCCGCGTCCGAGTAGATGGCCACGTCATCGTTATCGATCGAGTTGGCCGGAAACAATCCGACCACCGCGCGCGCGCTCAGCCAGCGCTCCCGGATGATCGTGCGCAGCATGCGCCGTGCCTCGGCGTAGAGGCTGGAGGCCTGCTCGCCGTACTGCGGGTCGGTGAGGATGTCCGGAAAGCGGCCGCGCAATTCCCAGGCCTGGAAGAACGGGGTCCAATCGATGTAGCGGGTCAGCTCCTCGAGCGAGTAGTCCGTGAAGCGGTGCACGCCCAGGTGCCGCGGCACCGGTGGCCGGTAGGCCTGCCAGTCGCAGCGCAGGCGATTGGCGCGTGCCTGCAGCAGCGAGAACTGCGGGCCCTTGACGCGCTTGCCGGCATGCTGCTCCCGCCGCAGCGCGTATTCCGCCTTGATGCCCGCCATGTAGGCGATGCGCGTCGCGGGGGTTTGCAGCTGCTGGCACACGCCCACGGCGCGCGAGGCGTCCTTGACGTAGACCACCGCGCCCTGGTACTGCGGGTCGATGCGCACGGAGGTGTGTGCCGGCGAGGTGGTGGCGCCGCCGATCAGCAGCGGTCCGGTGAATCCCTGGCGCTGCATCTCCCGGGCCACGTGCACCATTTCATCGAGCGATGGCGTGATCAGCCCCGAGAGGCCGATCAGGTCGGCACGCTCGCGGCGCGCCGTCTCCAGTATTTTCTCACAGGGCACCATCACGCCCAGATCAATAACCTCGTAGTTGTTGCACTGGAGCACGACACCGACGATGTTCTTGCCGATGTCGTGCACGTCGCCCTTGACGGTAGCCATGACAATCCGGCCGTTGCTGTGCGCGGCCGCGCCGGCCGCCTTGCCGGCCTCGATGAAGGGGACCAGGTGCGCGACCGCGCGCTTCATCACGCGGGCCGATTTCACCACCTGCGGCAGGAACATCTTGCCGCTGCCGAACAGGTCGCCCACGACATTCATGCCATCCATCAGCGGGCCTTCGATCACGTCCAGAGGCCGCGGGCTCTGGAGCCGCGCTTCCTCGGTGTCCGCCACGACGTACTCGTCGATGCCGTGCACCAGTGCGTGGGCCAGACGCTGGTTCACCGGCCAGTCGCGCCAGGCCAGGTCCGTCACCCGCTTCATGCCGGCCTCGCCCTGGAAGCGGGCGGCTACCTCCAGCAATCGCTCGGTGGCGTCGCTGCGGCGCGCGAGTATCACATCGAGCACGCGCTCGCGCAGTTCAGGCTCGATATCCTCGTAAAGCGCCAGCTGTCCGGCGTTGACGATGCCCATGCTCATGCCGGCGCGGATTGCATGGTAGAGAAACACCGAATGCATCGCCTCGCGCACCGGATCATTGCCGCGAAACGCGAAGGACACGTTGCTGACGCCACCGCTGACCAGCGCGTGCGGGCAGGCGGTGCGAATCCGGCTTACCGCCTCGATGAAATCGAGCGCATAGCGGTTGTGGGTCTCGATGCCAGTGGCGACCGCAAAAATGTTCGGATCGAAGACAATGTCTTCGGGCGCAAGCCCGGCCACT
>DATFUG010000067.1:0-2590 GCA_035261025.1 Steroidobacteraceae bacterium
CCCATGTGACCGCATTTCTTGGCGGAGGAGAGCTGATCCTCGAAGTGCACGGCGGCAGCGCCCGCGGCGATCAGCGCCTTGGTCAATTCGTAGGCGTTGAGATTGCCGCCAAAGCCCGCTTCGGCATCGGCGATGATGGGCACCAGCCAGTCGCGGGCATGATTGCCATCCAGGTGGTGGATCTGATCGGTACGCAGCAGCGCATTGTTGATGCGCTCGACCATGCGCGGCACCGAATCGACCGGATAGAGACTCTGATCCGGATACATTTCGCCGGCGGAATTGCCGTCGCCAGCCACCTGCCAGCCCGAGCAGTAGATGGCCCGCAGACCCGCCTGTACGGCCTGCACCGCCTGGTTGCCGCTCATGCAGCCGAGCGCGCCGATCACCGGCTCGCTGTGCAGCAGGCTCCAGAATTTCTCGGCGCCGCGACGCGCGAGGGAATGCTCGACGTGCACTGTGCCACGCAGCCGGAGCACTGCGGCGGCCGAGTAGGGGCGCTTGACGCCCTGCCAGCGGGGATTGTGTTTCCAGTCGGTGTCGAGGTGGTCGGCCAGCGGTGGCGTCGCGCTCATGGGTCAGTCCTCCAGCGTGGCGGCGGGATGTTCTGTTGACAAGCCTACGGAAGGAGAGTGAAGATTTACACAATAGAAATTTCACAGTGTGAAGTTCACAAATGGCAGGACTGCTGCGGCAGGGACATTTCCTCGGCACCAAGCTGCGCTCGCTCCGCAAGCGCAACGGCCTGACGCTCGAAGAACTGTCGGCGCGCTGCGTACAGCGCGAGGCGGGAGCGGCGCCCTCGGTTTCCTACCTCAGCATGATCGAGACCGGCAAGCGCACGCCCTCGCCGGCAACGCTGGCGCTGCTGGCCGGCGTGTTCAGTAAGGAGGAGCGCTGGTTTCTCGATGACGACACGGCCGTGGAAGCTGTGCCGGCGCGGCGCGAACGCGGCGGCCTGGAAGCCATGCCGCTGGAACCGGCCTTCCTGTTCTCGCACCAGCTGCTGCAAAATGCGCTCCCGGAGCTGCTCTCGCAGACCGGCACCACCGGCCGGCAATTCGCACAGCTGCTGATCCGGGTCTGGCAGGAGACCCACCACAACGATTTTCCCGACATCGAGCGGGCGGCCGAGTCGGTCGGACTGCGCGAGCTGCCGCTGTCGCTGGAGCGCCTGCAGGGCATCTGCAAGCGCCTGGGACTGCAGCTGCGCTGGTTCGATCCGGCGCGCGGCGAGAACCCGGCGCGGCCGCTGCGAGCGCGCTTCGAGGCACCGGATGCGGTACTGATCAACCGCCAGCTACGGGCGCAGGAGGAGCGGCTGCGTTACGAGCTGGCCTATTTCATCGGCCACCGGCTGCTGCACAACGGAGATGGCCTGGTCTCCCCGCGCGAGGCCACCTGGGGCCTCGAAGCGGAGAGCGCGGCCGGGCCGGCGGGCGTGCGCGGCATGGGCGCGCAGGACGTGCTTTATGCCTGGCGCGATTTTGAGTGCAGTTTTTTCGCTGGTGCACTGCTGTGCCCGCGGGCGCCGTTCCGCCGCTTCCTGGTGCGCGAGGCGCACCGCCTGGCCTCCTGCCTCAAGCTGGGTGTCACTTCGGCGGTCGTAATGCGGCGCATGACCGCCGTTTCGCCCTACCGCTACTGGCACTATTTCGATGCCTATCCGCCCGGCTTCCTGCGCGCGGTGTATCGCGGCAACGGCATCCCGCTGCCCTGGGGCAACATGAGCCTGGTCTCCGATCCGTGTCCGCGCTGGGCGGTGTTCCGGCTGCTCCGTGGGGCGCCGCTCCGCAAGCAGCCGCCGCACCGGCCGATATCGCAGATTTCAGTGATGCACGACGGCAAGCGTGCGCGCCTGTATTGCTGCCATTCGGTGCTCACGCGCGATGCGGCGCGTACCCTGCACGTGCAGTCGGTGGGTGTCGATCTGCTGCCGGCCCTCGAGGCGCAGGGATACGACGGCGATGGCATCGTGGCGAGCGTGTCGGAGGCCTGCCGGCGTAATGGTGGCGATGCGCCGATTCCGGCGGTGGCCGCCGCGGCGCTCCGCTCCGTGGCCCAGGTCCTGAACATCCACTGGATTGCCGACGCGCTGGAATCGCCCGCCGGCGTCATCTGCCCCCGGAGCGGCGCGTGCCCGCGCACGCCGCGTGCTTGCGGGGCCGCCCGGGCTTGATTTCCGGAGCGGCCGCCACCACATTGACGCGATGACCGAGCGCACGCTGCTGCAGCTGATTCCCGCCCGCGACACGTCCGACGGCGCGGGCGTCCGTCTGCGCCGCAGCATCGGGCAGGGAAACGCGGCGCGCCTCGATCCCTTCCTGATGCTGGATGAATTCGCGTCCGACGATCCGAACGACTATATCGCCGGCTTCCCGCCGCACCCGCACCGCGGCTTTCAGACTGTCACCTACATGCTCGAAGGCCACATGCGCCATGAGGATCACCTCGGCCATCGCGGCGAGCTGCGCAGCGGCGGGGTGCAATGGATGACGGCGGGACGCGGGATCGTGCATTCGGAAATGCCGCAGCAGGAGCGCGGCCGCATGCACGGCTTCCAGCTGTGGATCAATCTGCCCGGCGCCGA
>DATFUG010000068.1:0-29935 GCA_035261025.1 Steroidobacteraceae bacterium
ACGCTTCAACGGCGAGGGCTGTGCGATCTCGGTCGCCTCCGCCTCGATGATGAGCGAAGCGGTCAGCGGCAAGTCGCTCGCCGAAGTCGAAGCGCTGTACCGCGAAGTGCACGCGCTGCTCACCGAGCCGGCGCACGTGCCGGCGCTCCCGCTGGGCAAGCTCATGGCCCTCGGCGGCGTGCGCGAATTCCCTGCCCGGGTCAAGTGCGCGAGCCTGTGCTGGCACACCCTGCACGCCGCCCTGCAGCGCCATGCCGTTGGCGAGCGACCGACGGTCTCCACGGAGTGACGATGGCCGGATACGAGAACGAACCTGTAGTCCTCAGCCGCGATGTGGAGGCGGTGATCGTGCCGGCCGGCACGCCCATCACGCTCAAACAGGGCGTGGCGGGCTACATCACCCAGGCGCTGGGGGGGAGCTTCACCCTTTATATCGAGGGCAACCTCTATCGCATCCCCGGCGAGCAGGCCGACGCCATCGGCAAGGAACGCGTGCTGCCCCCGGAACTGCCGCCCAATGCCACCGAGGCGGACGTCAAGGAGCTGGCGTGGGCGCAGATGCGCCGCTGCTTCGATCCGGAAATCCCGATCAACATCGTCGATCTGGGCCTGGTCTATGCCTGCGACGTGACGGCCAACGCCGACGGCACCCGCAAGCTGAACGTCTCCATGACGCTCACGGCGCCGGGCTGCGGCATGGGCGAGGTGCTGGTGCAGGATGTGCGGGACAAGCTTGAGATCATTCCCACCGTGAGCCACGCCGATGTGCAACTGGTGTTCCACCCGCCCTGGAACCAGTCCATGATGTCCGAGGCCGCCCGGCTGCAGACGGGCATGATGTGGTGATCGCCCTCGCCCCGTGCACGAACTGATCCTGATGCGCCACGCGCAGGCGGCGCTGGCCGAACCGGGTGCGGAGGATTTCTCGCGACCGCTCACCGCCGCGGGACGCACGGCGGCCGCCCGCGCCGCGCGGGCGCTGGTCGCCGCCGGAGCGCGCGTCGAGCGCGTGCTGCTGAGTCCGGCGAATCGCACCCGCGAGACCGCGATCATCGCGGCGCGCGAACTCCAGCTGGACGAGGCACTCCTGCACTCGGTTCCGGAACTCTACGCGGCGCCCGCCGCCGTGATCCGCAACGCGATTGCGCTCCACCACGGCGGGGCCCGTGGCCTGCTGGTCATCGGCCACAACCCCGGGATCAGTGCACTGGCCAGCGAGCTGTCCGCGCACCGTGCGCCCGCGCACCTGCCGACTGCAGGGATGTGCCGGCTGCCGTTGACCGAAGCCGGGTGGCGGGAGCTGACACAGCCGTAGCGGACGCGCGTTCAGAATTTCGCGCGTACCCCCAGCACGTATCGCGACTCGAACTGCGTGGTGTTCAGCGGCATGTCGGGCCAGACCAGGTAGTAGTGTTCCTTCTCGCCGCTGAGATTGGAGCCGTTCAGGAACACCTGGAAGTGGCGGGCAAAATCGTAACTGGCCGAAGCGTCCAGATACAGCGTTGACGCCTGATACTCTTCGAACCCGCTGATGCCGCCGTAGTTCTCGGCCACGGCCCGCTTGGAGCGGTAGTTGCCGGCCACGCGGACCTGGAAATTCTTGTCCTGGTACCAGAGGATGAGGTTCGCCTGTTCCTTCGAGTTTTGCTCGAAGGGAATCGTATTGCCTGCCACGTCCTTGCCCACATCGCTGGGCGAGAAAGTGAAGTTGGCATCGACACCCAGATTTGCCAGCTTGCCCGGCAGGAAATCGAGCGCCTGCTTCAGGCCGATTTCTACGCCGCCGAGCGACTTGCCCGCGCCCTGCGCCGGACCGCTGATCCCGACGCAGCGGCGCACCACGCCATCCTGGTCGGGCAGGTCGCACCGCACCGCGCTGTCGTTGCGGACGAAACTCGCCACGTCGACATGAAAGGCGGCGATGCTGAGCATGCTGGCGCGGCCGAAGTAGTACTCGAGCGAGACGTCGTAGTTGGTCGATCGCCAGGGATCGAGATTGGGATTGCCGTTCTGCTGGCCGCCGAACACGGCGATGACCGGTGGCGGGCCGGCCGAAAAGGCGTAATTCAGGGTAAGGCCGCCGCCCCATTGATCGAGATTGAGGAGCTGCATGTTCTTTGAGAAGGCCAGCCGCAGCCGTAGATTTTGGTGCAGGTCCACAAACAGGTTGGCGACCGGCAGCACGTCGGTGAAGCTCCGGTCCGTGTGCACGATGCCGAGGTCCTGCGGGCTGACGTAGTAGGGACCGCTCGGCCCCACCGTGTGCTGATCAATGCCCAGGTGAGTCCTGATCAGCTTAAAGCCGACATTGGCGCCAAACCGATAGCTGCTCCCCCCTTTGAAATTGGCCTGCAGGTAGGCGCTCGTCTGGCGAACATCCACGTGCCAGGTGCCGCCCGGATCATGGTCGCGTATTTCACCCGGATACATGGAGTTCTGGAACGCCAGTACATCGTCCATGATCTTCGGATCGAGGGCGTAGACATTCACGCCCTGCACGTCGGCCAGATGGTTATACAGACGCGTGTTGCTGGAAATCATCTGGCCCAGCTGGCCGGGATTCAGGCCCACCAGCGGGTTGTTGCGGAAGAAACCCGTGACCGGATCGCCGGCCTTGCAGGCCCCGGGAACGCCACCGCCGTCGAGCATCACGTCCGCGGCCTTGTAATGCACATAGCAGCCCCCGGGGACTGGAATCCGGGTGGAGAGGTCCTCCGTGCCGGCGACCGGATCAATGACCGGATTGTAGTAAGCCAACCCGGCATCGATCGGCGCAATGAGCGCGAAATTCTCGTTGTCGGCGCTGTGGCTTTCCTGGCGGACGCCAAAATCGACCTTCAGGTTGTGATCGCTGAAATTGTAATGGCCATCCGCACGCAAGGCCTTGATGGTGGCACTGCGGTCGTAGTCGCCCTCGGAGGTGACCGTCTTCAGCGCGTAGGCGTTGACGTTGCCGAGCGTGTCGAGCAGCGACTGCGGCAGGCCGAGTCCCATATGGTCGCCAGTCAGAGTGATGGTCGCCGGAATGGTGTTGGGTGCGAATCCATACGGGTTGAACACGCGCGTACCGCCGGGCACCACGTAAGTATAGGTGGCAGGAGGGACGGGAGGGGGCAGGGCATCGGGCGGTTCGTTGGGCCAGATCGAGCCGTCGGAGATGGCGTATTGCAGGTAGCTCTCCATATGCAGCTGGCTCGCCTTCGCATAGATCGCGCGCACGTCGCCGGTGAATTTCCCGCCCCGGTCGTAACTGAGCTGCAGGTTGAAATTCTTCGAGTTCGACTTGTTCACGTTATCGTCAGAATAAGTCTCGATGTCGCCCACATAGAACTGGCGGCTCTGCGTGGTGTAGAAATCGTTGGCTGGCGCGCCGGTGCTGGGATCGTTGTAGCCGTTATAGACCTGCACGCCAGTGTTGCGCTCGGCGAGCGGCAGGAACGTCGCACCGTCCCAGCTGGCGGAATTGAGCTGGTAGCCGGTCTGGCGATCGTAGCTCTTTTCATTGGTGTAGAAGAGATCCGACAGCAGCGTCACGCCCGGCCCCAGTTCGGCCTGCAACGAGACATTGAAGCCTAAGCGCTTGCGTTCCAGCTGCTCGTCGATGGCAGCGTAGTCCGCGGTGTTGTAATAGACGCCGTTTGCCCTGCCGTCCCCGTTGACGTCGACGTCGCAGCCGCTGGTTTCAAAGCCCGGCGCGGGGCTGTAGAGCCCATCGCTTCCCCGGGGGCACAGCGACGGAGTGAGTAGCACCACGCCGGCCGGGAGCGGAGCGCCGCCGTAGGCGTTGAGGAAGCCCACCCCCAGCGTGGTGTTGTCCGAGGTCTCACCGACGAGTTCACCCGTGTATTGACCCATGCCGTCGAAGGAGTGCTCGAGGGTGACGTCTGAATACGCCGCTGAGGCCACGATTCCCCAGCGGTCGGCGTGGTAGCCGACGAGCGTATTGAACTCAGGCTGGTACTTCTTGGTTTGCGAGCCGTGCAGGGCGGAGGCCGCTCCCGCCAGCGTCCAGCCCTGCGGCAGATCGTAGGGGCGGCGCGTCTTCAGGTCGATGGTGCCGGTAATTCCAGCGTTGAGGAGGTTCGCCATGGGCGACTTGCTGACGTCGGCACCGGCAAACAGTTGCGAAGGAATATCGCCGAAGTCGGGCTGCACGCTCACGATGGAGCCCGTGGTGAGGAAGGCTTCGCCGTTCAGCAGCGTGCCCACCTGCGGCAGGCCCCGGATATTCACCGAGGTGCCCTCCCCGCCCACGCGATTGATCTGCACGCCGGTAATGCGCTGCAGTGAATCGGCAATGGTCGTGTCGGGCAGCTTGCCGATGTCCTCGGCGGCGATGCTGTCCTGGATCGAGGCCGCATCGTGCTTGAGCTGGACCGCCTTCTGCTCGGCGGCGCGCACGCCGCTCACGATGACTTCCTCGAGCGTGTCCGCTTCCTGTGCCGCGGCCGCGCGGTGCGAGGGCAGGCTGGCGAGTATGACCTGCGTGACCAGCATGCTCAACGAAGCGCAAGTAGTTTTGTGGGCTGACATTTTCGGTTCTCCCCTGTTGCTCATTCTGGTTTCTTCGGATCCGGCGCCCGATCGGGCAGTGGCACGACGAGGACCTCCATGTTCCAGATGTCCGTCGCATCGTCCAGCCGGCACTGATAGCCGTAGAAGGTTTTCTCGAACACATGCTGGAACAGGCAGGCCCGCTCGCCGTCCTGCACGGGATTGCCGGCCACCGGCATGAATTCGCCGTCGGCCCGGTCGGCGTAGAACACCTTGACCTGCCAGACGCCCTTGTTGGTCTCGCTGTAGCGGTTAGGGTAGATTTCGGTGGCGAGGTAATAGATCCCGCTGCCGCCTGCCCCGCCCTTCGGCAGATACATCAGGTTCGGGGCCGCGACCGTCGCCGTGCTGTGCATCAGCAGCCGGTCAGGCGCGCGGTCGAGCTCCTGGACGGACTCCGCGCTCCGGCTCACGATGTCGAAATAGTTGTCGTCGTTGCCGCGATACCAGGTCAGGAAGAAACGGCCGGTGACCGGATCGTGGAACAGGTTCGGATTCTGGTTGCGCTCGTCGGTGACCGGCTTCACCAGATCCCTGAGCTCCGTGAGGTGCATGCCGTCCTCGGAGCTGGCGAGCACGATGCGGCTGGTGGGCGTGTCGTAGTCGCGCGTGATGGCGAAATAAAGCCGCTCGGAATGGGCCGGGTCAGCGCCCTTGAGGACCGAAGGCCAGCGCGCATTCAGCCACAGCGGATTGCCCTCGTACTTGTTCCAGTGGACCAGATCGTTGCTGCGCGCCAGGCCGATGCCGCGTCCATGATTCAGGCCGTACCAGCCCCAGTACCTGAATCCGCCGCGGTTGAGCTCGATCACGGACAGGGTGTGCGGTTGCTGGTCGCCCTCCCAGTCCTGCGCCGGCCAGGTGAGGCGCTGCGGTTCTGGAAGCTGCAGGTAGCCGACAGGCGCCGCTGCCTGCACCGTCGCGCCGGCGCACAGCAGCGGCAGGAGCAGCAGGCTGCTGCGCCGTACTCGTGCCAGCGGCAGGTCGGCACCGCGCATCAGGCTTTGTCCGTGGCGCGGTCGCCCAGCACGGCATTTCGGATCAGCGGCCGGGCCCAGAAACCGACGCTGAGCACGATCCCGAAGCTCACGTAAAGCAGCAGCATTCCGCCACGCAGGCCGTACAGGTCACCGACCTTGCCGATCAGCAGCGGCCAAAGCGCGCCACCCATGATTCCCGTGCACAGGATTCCGGCAAACGGTCCGTGGTGCGAGGGCACGGAGTTCAGTGCCAGTGAGATCACGGTCGGCCACATGATCGAGGCAAAGAAGCCGATGCACGGAAAGGCCAACAGCGAGACCCGGGCAGGGCCGAACAGGGCCAGTGTCAGCATCAGCAGCGCGCACAGGGAAAAGCCGACCAGTACGCGCTTGCTGTCGATGAGCTTGAGCAGCGCCATGCCGGCGAGGCACCCCACCGTCATCAGTCCCCAGAAGTTGGAGACTGCGCCGGCGCCCGTGACGTGCGGATCGTAACCGTGGTAGCGGTGGAGAAATTCCGACATCCAGTCGGCGGTGCCCTGCTCGGATCCGACGTAGGCCACAATGCAGAGGAAATAGGCCCAGATCGTCGGATTTTTCAGGAGCGCCGCGTACATGGCCAGCGTGCCGGCCGATTCATCGGCGGTGCGCTCGACCTTCGCGATCTTCAGCGGGGCGATCCCTAGGGCCATCAGGCCGGTGACCACGGCGAACAGCCAGTAAATTGAGGTCCACGGGAGCGCGGCGGGCGTGACACGTCCCAGCAGGCCGAGCAGTCCACCGGACGGCAGGTGATGCACGCCCAGATTGCCCACCAGGTAGGAATAGACCAATGGACTGACATAGGAGGCGGCACCAAACACCAGCTGCGCGAAGGCGGAGTTGAACGCGAAGTGCTCTTCACCGCCGGCCACGCGCAGCATGGGGTTGATCGCGACCTGCAGGGCCGCCATCCCCGCACCCATGATGAACAGTGAGGGTACGGCCACCTCGTACGTCGGGTGCAGCGCGAAACTCAGCGCTCCAGCCGTGCCGGCCACGAACGAGACCACGATCAGGTTGCGGTCACCCCAGCGCTCCACGAGGAACCCGGCGGGGATCGACATCACGCCGTAGGCGATAAAAAAACAGAATGGCAGCACGGCCGCCATCGCATAGGAGACGTGGAAATCACTGATGATGTCCGGGACGAGCGGCCCGAGGATATTGGTCAGAAAGGAAATCACGAAGAAGATCGCGAAGATGAGCGCAACGATGTAGCGGTTCCTTTTCATCGCATCCCCTACTCGGTATCCGTAATCTTGCTCGTATGCTCGAAACGCCCCGCCTCGCGACCGCTGAGGGAGGCGAGCACCAGACTCATCATCTGCACCGGCAGGATCTCGACGATGGGCCGCAATTCCGGGTCGCACTCGGGCAGCCGCAGCGCCCTGAAGGCCGATTGGCTGCCGATTTCAAGGCAGCGCCGGCCCTTGGCGACCAGCTCGGCGGCGAGTTGCTGGTTGAGCGGGCGCGTGCGCTCATCGCCGTTGAAGACCACGGTCAGCATGTCGGCCTGCAGCATCTCCAGCGGCCCGTGCCGCAGCGCGGCGCTGCTCATGCCTTCGGCATGAAAATGGGCCGATTCCTTGATGATCAATGCGCCCGTGGCCACCGCCGCCAGGGAATCGCCCCGCCCGGACAGGAACAGGTGGCGAATGCCACGCAACGGTCCGGCCAGGGCGTCCACATGCGGGCGCCAGTCCTGCAGATACTGGCGGGCAAGCTCCGCGGCGGGTTCGAGTCGCTGGAGTGTGCGGGCCTCGGGGGCATCGGCGAAAATCGCCGCCAGCCACTGCAGGCAGAGCATGCCGCCGACGTAGGTCTTGCAGGACACCGAAAATTCCGTGCCCGCGTGCACCAGGATGACCAGATCCGCGCGCCTCGCCAGCGGACTGTTCGCTGTATTGGTGACACCGAGGACCGGCGAGCGGCGCTGGAGCTCGAGGAACCGCACCGTTTCGGCGCTCGCGCCGGACTGCGAAACCAGAACGATCAGCGCCTCCTCGTCACACAACGCCATGCCATAGTGAATGAGCTCGGAAGTCTCGATCAGCACGGGATGGAAGCCGCCCGCGATCAGCGACCAGTACAGGGGCAGCAGGGTGTGGAAGGACGAACCCATGCCCGTCAGCACAACCCGCGCCCAGCGGCGCGATTGGACGAGGCGGTGCACGTTTTTCCACCGGTCGGCAAGGCGCAAGGCGCCGAGCGTCGCATCGAGCGCCGCCGGCTGATCCATCAGGTCGCGGAAGTACTGGCCTTCGATGATCGGGAGCGCCGTGCCGGACATCAGCCGTACTCCCCGGCATAGCGATGCGCCCAGACGACCCCGGCGCCGATCAGCGGTGCGTCGCCCCGCAGCGAGGACCGGATCAACTCGACGCGATCGGCCGGCACGTACCCGCACTGGCGGCGCACCACCTCGCGTATCGCCGGCAGGAACAGATCGACACTGTTCATGACGCTGCCGCTCAGCACGATGAGTTCGGGCACGTAGAGCGTGATGAGATTGGCGATGC
This sequence comes from Steroidobacteraceae bacterium, assembly GCA_035261025.1. Taxonomy (GTDB): domain Bacteria; phylum Pseudomonadota; class Gammaproteobacteria; order Steroidobacterales; family Steroidobacteraceae; genus FEN-1191. The sequence continues at coordinate 8,096 of DATFUG010000068.1, forward strand.
CGATGCCCAGATACCGCCCGGCGCGGGCCACTTCCTTAAGCGCCAGGGGATCGCCGGCGCGCGCCAGCTCGCAGATCTGCTTGGTATTCAGCTCCGGATACGGAGAGTGTGCAACCTTTGCGGCGCGTGCGTAGCGCGCGGCGATGGCCGGACCGCTGGCGAGCGATTCCCAGCAGCCGCGCGCGCCGCAGGAACAGGCGGGCCCCGTATCGTCAATCACGTGGTGGCCGATCTCCGGATGCGCGCCATCGACGCCGCGGTAAATCGCGCCGTTGATCAGGATGCCCGCGCCGATGCCGGTGCCCACCGTCACCCCGATGAGGCTTTTCTTGCCACGACCCGCGCCCCATGCCGCCTCGGCGAGCGCCGCGGCGTCGGCGTCGTTCTCCATCGCCACTTCGAGGTGGAGCCGGGAGGCGAGTGCCGCCACCGGGTTGGCGTCCTTCCAGCCGGGAAGAAAATCCACGTCACCGATCGTCCCACGGAGCGGATCCACGGGGCCCGTGCAACCGATGCCCACGCCCCGCATCGGCTCATCGATCTGCTGGCGAAAGCGCTCCAGCATGGCGGCGACGCGCTCCATTGCGTCATCAAATCCGCGCGCGGCGGCGGTTGGCGTTTCTTCCCGGACCAACAGGCGGCCGGCCGCGTCGATGGCACCGACCGCGATCTTCGTGCCGCCGATATCGACCGCGCCGGTGATCATGGCCGCCCCCGCCGGCCTCACTGCGCCTGCCACTCGAGGAGGGCCGCGCCGTACGCAGGCAGCTCGACCGTCCAGGTGCTCCCCGCGGCGGGCACCGTGACACTTCCCTCCGGCGTCAATCGCCGCAGCGAATGCACGGGCAGCGTGGTGCTGAGCCTGGAGCGCAGCGCTGTGGCACTGTGGTTGGCCACGACGATATAGCCGCCGCCCGCGCCGCTCAGTGCCGTGGCTTCGACCGAACGTTGATCCGTGGAAACCAGGGGCCGAACGCCACCCCAGTCGCGCAGCGCCCGGTACAGGCGGTAAGCGGAGGCGTCTTTCTCGAAGGCCATGGGCTCGCTGGCCAGGTATGATTCGAGCGGATAGGCCGATAGCAGCGTGACCCCCTTCCCGAGGCGGTGCGCGACGAGCGCGGGGCGCTGGTCCTGGTCCACCGCGATCACTTCGCCATCGGTGACCTCAAGTCCCGAGCCCCAATAGCGCGTGCTTGCCGCCGGAACAGCAAAGCGCAAGGTCTCGCCCGGCCTCAGGTCACCCAGCGGCTTGACGATCTTCAGCGTCACGGCGCTCACCACCGCGGCGTCGGTCATGTGCGCGCCAAACAGTGCGTCCATCCCGGGAATGGCCGCATTGGCGGCCAGCGAAGCGTAGAGCAGGCCGCCACCCCGTACGTAAGCGTTGGCCCGCTCCCAGAAATCGGTATGCAGATGCACGAAGATCGGATCCGTCGCGGTCAGCGGCGAGGGCAGCAGCACCATCGGCAGTTTTTGCCACTCGCCCGCTTCCCTGGGCAGCACTGGCGTCAGGCCCGCCTGGTGCGCCAGGATGAATGCCGAGAGCACCGATCCCATCACCCACGGATTGCCGTCGTAGGGATTTGGGGCCTGGCCGTTCACCGCCCCGCCCTCGCTCACGGAGACGAAGGGAATGACATTGGGGCCGCTCAGCCCGAAGCGCGAGAAATCGCCCTGCGTACGCGCCCATTCTTCAGGCACGACAATCGCCGCATCGCCCATCGGCACCGTCACGCCCTGCAGGTGCAGGCGCCGCGAGATCGCGGCAAATTCCTGGAAGGCGGCGCCCTGGGGGCGGAGCTTGCGGTCCCAGGTGGTGAGGCCGAACTGCGTTTCGTGGGGTGAACGAAGATAGGGCACCTGGTGGTACTGGTTCGGCGCGGCGTCGGTGTAGCACCACAGGAGGAACCCGTCCGCGCCGGCGCCAAGGGCCGAGTACATGCTGACCCGGTCAAACTGGGTGATCTTCTCCGGCGAGTACTGCGCCGAGGACGCACCCATCTCCTGCACCATCACCGGCCGTCCGGCGCCGCGGCTCAGTGCAGTCTCGAAGGCGGCGCCGTAGGTGCCGCGCTCCGAGACCATGGCATCCGGAAACAGCTCGGGCGTGTAGATGGTGTAGGGATGGACACTGAAGAAATCGACGTCGCCCGCGATCACGTCGGGACGAAACGGGCCGTGTTCCATGTCCTGGGTGCTGACGCCGGCCACGATCGGGTGCATCCGGTCGAAGCTGCGCAGACCGCCGGCGATCAGGCGGGTCCAGTTGACCGCCTCGGCGTCGGTGGTGCCCGCGCTGATCCAGAAGGGAGGTTCGTCAGTCAGGTCCCAGGCGAGTATCGCGGTCTCGTGCGCATAACGCCGACCGAATTCGCGCGCCTGGTTGGTTTCGAGCCGCAGCATCTCCGGGTTCGATTGCGGGTTGCGTCCGTTGCGCCAGGCGACGTCCCAGTAGGCCTCGCCCACTTCCCCGCCGACAAACAGCGAAGGGTGCAGGTAGATGTGGTACTTGTGCGCCAGGGAGACCAGGAAATCGAGTTGCGCGAAGGCCTCGGGGTTGTACTCGCCCGGTCGCGGCTCGAACCACGCCCAGAACAGGTCGAAGCGCACGGTGTTGAAGCCGATCTGCGCCATCGTGGAAAAATCGGCCTCGATGTCGGCCGGATCCCATTGCAGGGGCCACTGCAGCGCGGCCTTGGCCGGTACCCAGTGCGCTCCGGTGACGAGGAAGCGCTGTCCCCCGGCACTGAAGTAATTGCCATCGAGGCTGGCCTGGGCCAGCCGTGGTGCGATCTGGGCCGCAGGCTCATCTGCTGCCGCCCGCGAGCATTCGGGAACGCCAGCGGCCAGGACGCCGCTGAGAATGATCAGGCGCGCGATCCATCGGCCGGCCCCGCGTCCATGCCGGTCGGGCGCGGCGGTTCTAAACGCCTGCGCACGCGTACTCACCATCGTTTACGACCCCCCTCTCACCTAGTATCATATCATTATAGGTTAGAGCGGACAACAGATGAAACGCGGCATCACCCTGCATATCGATCGCGATGGCTTCGTGCCCTACTACCAGCAGATCGTCGACCAGGTTCGCGCGCTGGTGAAGACCGCGGCACTCACCGAAGGCGAGGTGTTTCAGTCCGAGGGGGAAATCGCCCGCACGCTCGGCATCAGCAAGATGCCGGTCCGCCAGGCCTTCCTGAAACTGCGCTCCGAGGGACTGCTGATCATCGAGAAGGGCCGGCGACCGGTGGTCGGCTCCAGCCGCGTACCGTGGAACTTCCAGGAGCTGCGCGGCTTCAGCGAGGAGATGCGCCGGCGCGGGTTGGTGCCTTCAGCCAGAGTATTGGCCCTCAAGCGCATCACGGCGGACGCGGAAGTCTCGCAGGCCCTGCATCTGCGGGCCGATGAAGCCGTGTTTGCTCTGCACCGTTTGCGCTACGTCGATGACGAACCGGTGGCGCTGGTCACGAGCTTTCTGCCGATCGCGCTCTTCCCCGATCTGGATCAACGGGACCTGCAGGGCGTGTCCCTGTATCGGCTGTTCGAAACCGTCTACCACCGGAAGCTCAATTGGGCCGAAGAGGAAATCGGTGCCACGACGGCCACCGAAGATCAGGCCCGGATGCTGGGCACGGCGCTGGGCAGCGCGCTGCTGTACGTGCGCGAGACCACCTATGACCTGAAGCGCACGGCGATCGAGCACAGCCATTCCTTCCTGCGCGCCGATCGCTACAAGGCCACCGTCGTCTCAGTGCGCAAGCGCTGATCGCGCCGCGGCCGGCGGCGCTTCCGCATTGAGCAGCGCTGCGCTCAGCAGCAGCCAGGTCGAATGCGGCAGCCACTGTTCGTCCCAACGCCAGTTCTCATCGTCCGGGCCTGGTGCGAAGGAGATGCCGCGACCCTCGGGGCTCCCCACGGCGCCCGTGATGCCGTTGGCAATTCCGCCCACCAGGTTGGTCTCCGAACTCTCCGAATAGTCGGGGTTGTGGCCGCCGAAGCCATAGAGCATGCACACATCGAAAGGGTTGCGGCCCAGGATCCAGTCGAGCGAGTGCTGCGCAAAGACGGCCAGTGGCCCGCTGACGCCGAACACCGCTCCGGACTGCCCCGCCGCCCGGCCGCCGAGCGTAGCCGCCACGGCGAGCGAGGCCAGCCGCGCGTCTTCGCCCTGCCACCAGTACCCGGTCTCATTCGCGTGCGGCATGAAAAATCCCGTCAGCAACTCCGCGCCGCGTTTGCCGTCGCGAAACAGCCGGAAGCTCTGGCGCGGATAATCGAAGGGATTCGCCACGGCGGCGTTGAGGGCGAGCTGGGCGTCAAGGGCGCGGGCGATCGCGGCGCGAACCGGCGGGGCGTCCGCTGGGCGCGCGATGGCCAGGTACTCGCTCAGCGCCAGCAGCGGGAACCCCGCGTCGGCGGCGTGATAGAACGGGCGATCCGTGGCGTCACTGCGAAACCACCCCGCCGGGCTCAAGCGCTCGACAAGATTACGGGCACGGCGGTCCGCCGCCTCGCGGTACTCGGCCCGTTTCGTCGATCGGTACAGTTCAACCGCGGCCAGGAGCCCGGTGTAGTCATCGATGATGTTCTCGACGCCGTCGTCGTCGTACTCGCGGTTGTGCTGCGCCAGGTGCGCGAAGGCGCGCCTGGCATCCGCGAGGTAGGTGGCCGCGGAAAACTCACCGGAGATGCCGCTCTGGCGCGAGAGCCGCGCGGCACGGGCGAGCGCGGCGATCGCCACGCCGGCACCCTCGCGCATCGCCGCCTGGTAGTCCGTGGTGAATTTCCCCTCCTCGCCGACATAACCGGTGACGGCGCGCTCGGCGCCCGGGCGGCCCCAGCCTTCAAACACGGTCATGAAGAAATAGCCCTCGGGCGAGAGCAGGCGGTGCATGAAATCCGCACCGTACAACGCCTCCTCCACGAGCGGGCGTTCCAGTCCCGCCGCGCGCAGGCGCGTCGCTGCGGCCTCGTGCACGCGCGCGAGCGTCCAGGCCGTCATCCCGGCCTGCTGCGGATTGAAATAGTTGGCGTAGGACAGGTGCGAGAGGTACTTGCCGTTGTCGCCGCCGGCGTCGCGCCAGCCTCCCCAGACATCGACCCAGCGATCGGATCCGAACACGTGAACGTGGTGATCGCTCATGTCGAGCCAGCGGCCCTGGCGAAAGTAATCGATCAGGGCTCCGGCCGTGACTTTGAACAACGCATCGCGGGCCACGACAATTTCGGTGGATTGCCGGCGCTCCTCGCCCACGCGGGCCCGCACACGATAGCGCCCCGGCTCACTCAGCTGCGAGAAATCGGCGAGATAGTAGTGCTTCGAGGCGCCCCACTCCGCCAGGTCGGGCTGCGGGACCAGCGGTGCCACCAGGACCGTCTTGCCGTCGCGAAGGACTGTGAACTCCCCGGTGGCGCCCGCCTTGTCCGACTCGACCAGCGCGGATTTCGGTCCATCCGCCTCCAGCGCCACACGATTGACGTGCACCGCGAGCTCGCCCATGGCCGGCGCCGCCACGAAGATCGAACACAGAACCGCCACGCGCCGGGCTGCGCCCACTGCCAGACCCCCGATTAATTCTTCATGCCGACGGCCGTCACTCGACGGCGCAGAAACAGTACGCGACCGTCCGGCCCGGCACCCTGGTAAAGCGCTGCCACAGCCGCACTTCGCGCTGCAGGGGCGCCAGCTGCGGTGCCAGCTGCGGCGCGAGCCGCGCCACCACGCTGGCATTCAGCCCGCCGCTGCCCAAGCCGACGGCGCGCGACACCCTCGCAATCGTGGTGCGCATGTTCAGCAGCAACTGCTCCGTGAAGCTCAGTTCCGGCTCCACGACGCGTACGTTGTAGTCCTTGCCGAGCTTGGCGCGCTTCGCCGCTTCCTTGACGGCTGCTTCATAGCCACCCAGCGTATCGACCAGCCCAAGCCGCAGCGCCTCGCTCCCCGCCCAGACGCGGCCCTGCGCAATCTCATTGATCGCGCTCGTGCTCTGGTGGCGCCCGGCCGCCACGTGCTGCAGGAACTCGTCGTAGGAATGATCGACGCCGGCCTGGATCAGCTGTTCGAGTTCCGGCTTGAGCGGACGATCGAGACGCAGCGAGCCGGACAGCGCCGTGGTACCCACTCCGTCCACCTGGACGCCGAGCTTGGCCAGCGTCCGGTCGAAAGTGGGAATCGTGGCAAACACACCGATGGAGCCGGTGATGGTGTTGGCGCTGGCATAGATCGCATCGGCCGGCGCGGCGATGTAGTAGCCCCCGGACGCCGCGACATCGCTCATCGAGGCAACGACGGGTTTTCCTGCGGCGCGCAGTGCCTGAACCTCGCGATAGATCTGCTCGGAGGCCAGCACGCTCCCGCCCGGGCTGTCGATGCGCAGCACCACGGCCCTGATGTCCTCGTCCTCGAGGGCACGTCGGAGCAGCGCCGTGGTGGATTCGCCTCCAATCGTGCCCGAGGGCTGGTTGCCGTCGAGTATTTCGCCGCTGGCCACGACCACGCCGATGGCCCCCGCAGGGGGGCTCCGGCGCGACTCTTCGCGGTGCACGACCTTGAGATAATCCTCGAGACCCACCGAACGGAAACTGTGGTGGGCGTCATCAGGGCCCACCAGCTCGATCATGCGCTGCTCGACTTCCGCCGCGGTGCGCAGCCCGGTCACGAGGCCCGCGGCCTTCGCGACGCTCGCCGTATCGCCACCCGCCGCGCGTACCGCGGCGGCAAAGCCATTGGTGTAGGCGTTGAGCGCTTCCGGATCCAGGCGGCGCGCGTGGCCGACCGAAGTGCGGTACCCCTGCCAAAGGGACTGCAGGTAGATGCCGCTTTCCTGGCGATCCTCGGCCGACATGTCCCGCCGCACGAAGGGCTCATCGGCGCTCTTGAACTTGCCGGCGCGGACGAGGTGTACGTCCACGGCCAGCTTGTCGATCGCGTCCTTGAAGTACATGCGGTAACGGTCGTAGCCCGGGAGCAGTACGAAACCCATGGGGTCGAGGTAGATTTCATCGGCCTGGGCAGCGAGGTAGTACGGGCCCTGCAGGAAATAGCTGCCGCGAGCCACGACCTTCTTGCCGCTGCGCCGGAACTCCGCAATGGCCCCCGAGAGCTCCTCGAGCTTGGCCTGGCCTACGTGCTCCAGATCGTCCGTGTCGATCAGCAGCGCCTGGATGCGCGCATCGCCCGCGGCCTTGCGGATCGCGCGTGTCAGGTCCCACAGCAGGGTCTGCGGCTCGTTCTCTCCCTGCAGTTCGTTGACGGCGCGCTCCAGCGGCTCGCCGGCGAGTTGCTCGACGATGTCACCCGAGGGGTGAATCACCAGCGCGCCGCGCTCGGGCAGGTGCGGGACCGTTCCGCGCAATCCGGCGACCACCAGTGCGAGCAGCGCCAGGAGCAGCAGCAGGTGCAGCACCCGGCGCAGCACGTCCAGTCCGTGCCACACGCCCCCGAAAAAGCGCAGCAGGTAGCGCACGATCCTGCGCTGACTCAGACCTTCTCTTCAATACGCGCCGACTTGCCGGCGCGATCGCGCAGGTAATACAGCTTGGCGCGCCGGACATTGCCGCGGCGCTTGATGCTGATGTCGCTGATCGACGGACTGTGCGTCTGGAAGGTGCGCTCCACGCCTTCGCCGTGCGATATCTTGCGCACCGTGAAGGAGGAGTTGAAGCCGCGATTGGAAAGAGCGATCACGACGCCCTCGAAGGCCTGGACGCGCTCGCGCTCGCCCTCGGTGACTTTCACCTGCACCACCACCGTGTCGCCGGGCTTGAAATCCGGCACCTTACGCGTCATGCGCTCGGCTTCCAGGGTCTGAATAATGTTCATGACTTGATATCCTGTTCCTGCAAAAATTCCCGCAACAGCGCCGCGCCTTCGGCGTCCAGCTCCACCCCATCCAGCAGCTCGCGACGCCGCAACCAGGTGCGGCCCAGCGCCTGCTTGCGCCGCCAGCGCTCAATCGCGGCGTGATCGCCGGACAACAGCACCGCCGGCACGCGCCGCCCCGCAAATTCCTCGGGCCGCGTGTAATGCGGCCAGTCCAGCAGGCCCGCATTGAACGAATCCTGCTGCGCCGATCTTTCATCGCCCAGCGCACCGGGCAGGAGCCGCGCCAGTGCATCGATCAGCACCAGCGCCGGCAGCTCCCCGCCCGAGAGCACATAATCGCCGATCGAGAGCTCAAGATCGACTTCGCTCTCGAGCACCCGTTCATCCATGCCTTCGTACCGTCCCGCCACCAGCACCAGGCCCTGGTGCCCGGCCAGCGCGCGCACCCGCTGCTGCGTGAGCCGTTCCCCCTGCGCGGACAGGGCCGCGACGGGACTGCCCGCCGGGACACGCGCGCGCGCCGCGCCAATCGCGGCACTCAGGGGCTCAGGCTTCATCACCATACCCGGCCCGCCGCCATAGGGCCGGTCGTCCACGGTGTGATGCACATCGGCCGTATGCCGGCGCGGATCCTCCGTGCTCACCTGCAGCAGCCCCCGCCGCTGCGCCCGACCGACCACACCGTGCAGCAACGACTCCCGGATCATCTCCGGGAACAGCGTGACCACTTCAATCAGCAACACCTGCTCACACGCCGGCCTACAGCTCTTCCGGCCAGTCCACTTCGATCTCGCGGCCCTCCAGATCGACGCGCACCAGATGGGGCGGTGCGGCCGGCACCCAGTGCTCGCGCGCGCCACGCACCACCATCACCGGCGCCGCGGGCGCGTCCACATAGTGGCTCAGTTCACCCAGCTCTGCCCCGGCGCGGTTGCGCACCCGGAAGCCGAGTAGATCGTCGCGGTAATATTCGCGCGCCGCAGTCGGCGGCAGCTCCGCTCGCGGTACTTCGATATCCCTGCCGCGGAGCAATTCCGCGGCGTCCCGATCCTCGACACCCTGCAATCGCGCGCGCAGCCAGCGCCCGTCAAACTCAGCGTCCGCCAGCTCGAAGGTGGCGCTGGCGCCGGCGGCATCACGCAAGGTCCAGACCCGGTGGCGCAATAGGTTCTCGGGCGGCTCGGTGTGCGACTGGATTTTCAGCCAGCCACGCACGCCATGAGCGCCGATCACGCGCCCCAGCTTCAGATTCTCGCGTCGCGGCGGCACTTCCGCCACGGTGCCCGCCCTCAGGCCGTGGCTTGCTTGCGATAACCGGACACGAGCGCCCGCACGCGATCGGACAGCTGCGCGCCCAGGCCGACCCAGTGGTCAATCCGGCCCAACTCGAGACGCAAGCGGACTTCCTTGCCCCGCGCCACGGGATTGAAGAACCCGACCTGTTCCAGACTGGAACCGCCCTGGCGCTTGCGGCTGTCCGTCACCACCACGTGGTAGAAAGGCTGGTTGCGCGCGCCGCGCCGGGTGAGACGAATTGTGACCATTATCTAGTGTCGCTCTGGGCCAAAAAAGAGCGCGGATTCTACGCAAAGCCCCGCCAGACTTAAAGCCCCTCAATGACTTAAGCCACCCAGGAGCCGCTTCATGGCCCCTCCCCTGAACCGCTTCATCATCTTCTGCATCTCCAGGAACTGCTTCATCAGGCGATTGACGTCCTGGACCTGCACGCCCGCCCCGCGGGCAATCCGCCGGCGGCGGGAGCCGTCGATGAGGCCGGGGGTCCGCCGCTCCCGGACCGTCATGGAATCGATGATGGCCAGCTGGCGGCGCACCTGGCGGTCCGCGTCGGCCGGCGGCACGACGTTGCGGGTCATCTGGGTGGGCAATTTGTCCAGCATGGCGCCCATCCCCCCCATGCGCCTGAGCTGTTCGAGCTGCGAGCGCAGGTCGGCCAGGTCAAAGGCCTTGCCTTGGCTGACCTTGCGAGCCAGGCGCTCGGCCTCTCCCACCTCGATGTTGCGCTGCACAGATTCGACCAGGGCCACCACGTCGCCCATCCCCAGGATGCGTTGCGCCATCCGCTCCGCGTCAAAAGGCTCCAGAGCATCGGTCTTTTCGCCCATTCCGAGGAACACGATCGGCTTGCCCGTGACTTCGCGGACCGACAGGGCCACCCCGCCGCGCGCATCGCCATCCGCCTTGGTCAGGATCAGGCCCGTCAGGTCCAGGGTGGCGCTGAAGGCGCGGGCCGCGTTCAGGGCGTCCTGGCCCGACATCGCGTCGACGACGAACAGGCGCTGGTGCGCCCCGGCCGCGGCATCGATCTCGCGCACCTCCGCCATGAGTTCGGCATCGATGTGGAGCCGGCCTGCGGTATCGACGATCAGGGCGTCGTAGACTCCGTTCCGCGCCTGGGCCAGCGCGGCCGCCGCGATGGCCGGCGCCGGCAGGCCGGCCGGGGCCGGAAAGAAATCCGCATGCACCTGCTCGCTCAGGCGTTCCAGCTGCAGGATGGCGGCAGGACGGCGCACGTCGGTGCTCACGAGCAGCACGCGCCGTTTGTGCGTGGTGATGAGCCAGTGCGCGAGCTTGGCCGCGGTCGTGGTCTTGCCGGCACCCTGGAGACCGGCCAGCACCATCACCAGGGGCGGCTGCACGTTCAGGCTTAGGCCTAAGCCACCGCCCCCGAGCACGCTCACGAGTTCGCGGTGCAGGATACCGATCAGCGCCTGTCCGGGGTTCAGGCTGGCACTGACTTCAGTGCCGAGCGCCCGGGCCTTCACCGCTTCGATGAAGCGCTTCACCACCGGCAGCGCGACGTCGGCCTCCAGGAGCGCGATCCGTACTTCGCGCAGCGTGGCGGCGATGTTTTCTTCGGTCAGCCGGCCGCGGCCCCGGAGCGCCGCGATGGCCGCGCTGAGGCGCCCGCTGAGCTGGTCAAACATCCACCAATTATACGGTACTGGCCTGCCCCCGCCGTGCAGGCCCTATGCTATGGCCCTCCTTCAAGAGCCTTAGAGGTGTCCCTTGGACACTGCGCCGACCTTCGTACTGCTCCTGACCCTGTTGGGACTGCTGGTGGTGATCGCCTTTTCTTCCGGAACCGAAGTGGCGATGCTGTCGGTCAACCGCTACCGCGTGCGCACCCGCGCGGGGGCCGGCGAACGCCGCGCCCGCATTCTTGAAGGCCTGCTCGCCAAGCCCGATCACTGGCTCGGCGCCAACCTGGTGATCCTCGCGCTGGCCAGCGTCGCGGCTTCGACGGTCGCGACGCTGCTGGCATTGCGCGTACCGCACCCATACGCGCTGCCGGTCATGATGAGCGCTCTGACGGTGGTGATCATCATCTTCTGTGAGCTGGCGCCGAAGATCTATGCGGCTGTGCACAGCGAACCGGTGGCCTTAAGCGCGGCCTTCATTTATCGCATCCTGCTGTGGGTGACCTCCCCCGCGCTGTGGTTCACCAATCGCGCCGCCTACGCCTTCCTGCGCCTGTTTGGCGTGCGCGCCGCCACCCACGGTGCCCACGCACTCAGCGCCGAGGAGCTGCGTACCGTGGTGAGCGAATCGAGTCCCCTGATCCCTGCCCGCCACCGGCAGATGCTGCTGTCGATCCTCGATCTGGAGCGCGTCACGGTGAATGACATCATGATTCCGCGCCACGAAATCGCCGGCGTCGACATCTCGGGGGACTGGGAAGACGTGCTCGAGCGGCTGCGCCAGACACCGCACACGCGCCTTCCGGTCCACGATGGCGGACTGGACAACCTCATCGGCATCCTGCACATGAAGCGCACCGCGCAGGAATTCGCGCGCGGCACGCTGACCCGTGAAAGGCTCATCGAGCTGGCCGCGGCCCGCGAACCCTATTTCGTGCCGGCCGGCACCTCCCTCATGAACCAGCTGGCGCAGTTCCAGCGCAACCGGCGCCGGCACGCCTTCGTCGTCAATGAATATGGCGATATCGAAGGCATGGTGACCCTCGAAGACTTGCTCGAGGAGATCGTCGGGGAGTTCACCACCGATCCGGCCACGGTCGGTCACAAGGACGTGCATCGCGACGGCAAGGGGGCCTGGCTGGTGAGCGGCAGCGCGACCATTCGGGCGTTGAACCGCTCGCTGGGCTGGCAGCTTCCCGACCTGGGCCCCAAGACCCTCAACGGCCTGCTGCTCGAGAAACTGGAGAACATTCCCCAGGCGGGCACATCGCTGCGCATCGGCGCGCTGGAATTCGAGGTGCTGCAGACCGTGGACAATTCGATCCGCACGGTGCGCGTGCGCCAGATCCCTCAGCGCCCCGAGGCGCTCTGAAACGCCGCCGCCAGCGCCTCGGCCAGCGTCTCGACGGGATGGAGCTGCACGCCCGGCACGCCAGCGCGCGGGCAATTCTTGCGCGGCAGGATCGCCCGGGCGTAACCCTGCTTGTGCAGCTCACGCAAGCGCTCCTCGCCGTAGGGCACCGGCCGCACTTCGCCGGTCAGCCCCAGCTCGCCAAAGGCGACCAGTGTGCCGTCCAGCGCTTCGCCGCGCAGGCTCGAGGCCAGGGCGAGCGCCAGCGGCAGATCCGTGGCCGTCTCCGCGATCTGCAATCCGCCGACCAGATTGACGTAGACGTCGTAGTCCCCCAGCCCTAAGCCCGCGTGGCGGCTCATCACCGCCAGCAGCAGTCCCAGGCGGTTGGCGTCGACGCCTTCCGCCACGCGCCGCGGCGTGGCGAAGCGGGTGCGATCCACGAGTGCCTGCACTTCGATCAGCAACGGGCGGCCGCCGTCGCGCGCCACCATGACCAGGCTCCCGGGCACCGCCTGCGCATGGCGCGAGAGGAATATCGCGGAAGGGTTGGGCACTTCACGCAGTCCGGCCTCGGACATGGCGAAGAAGCCCAGCTCATTGACGGGCCCAAAGCGATTCTTGGTCGCACGCAGCATGCGGTAGCGGCTGCCGGCGTCCGCATCGAAATACAGCACGGTATCGACCAGGTGTTCGAGCAGCTTCGGCCCGGCGATCGTGCCATCCTTGGTGACGTGCCCGACAATGATCACCGCCGTGCCGCTGTATTTGGCAAATCGCACCAGCGCCGCCGTGCATTCGCGCAGCTGCTGGACCGTACCCGGGCTGGATTCAACGCTGCTGGTCTGCATGGTCTGAATTGAATCCACGACCAGCAGGGCCGCCTGATGCTCGCTGCTCAGCGCCAGGATCGCTTCCAGGGAATTCTCACTCGCGAGCACGAGGTGCGGTGCGACCAGGCCGAGGCGGCGGGCACGCTGCGTGGTCTGCTGCGTCGATTCCTCGCCCGAGGCATACAGGACCGGGCGCTCGCGGCCGAGCGCTGCCGCCACCTGCAGCAGCAGCGTGGATTTTCCGATGCCCGGCTCCCCGCCGAGCAGGCTCACGGAGCCCAGGCCCAGTCCGCCGCCAAAAACGCGGTCGAGCTCTGCCGCGCCCAGGCTCAGGCGCACTTCCGGTGCCGGGTCGCTCGCGAGCGCCACGGCCAGTGCGGGCGGCACCGCAATGCTCGACCCGCCCGCGGCCGCTCTGATGCCGCTGAGGCGGCTTAAGGTGTTCCACGCCGCGCAATGCGGGCACTGGCCCTGCCACTTCAGCGCCTCGCCCCCGCAGGAGCTGCAGATAAATACCGGTTGGTTGCGTGCCATGAAGGACCCAATGCTAGGGCAAGCGGTGGCGGAGCGCACCGCCCGCGCATCGGCCCTGTCGCGGCACACTGCAAACTCCAGTACGATGCCGCGCTATGCTCATCCGGCGAGGCTCGATTCCTTGCATCTGTGAATCCGGGCGTGCCCGGTGCCGGCAGCCGATGGTAATTTGCTGGGCGCGGCTCGCTCCGGCCGCCTGCCCGGATGTCATCGGACCCGTTTTGTGACCGAGTTCACCTTATCCAAGCACCCGTCCGGCCCGCTCCCTGGGGCCGCACCATGAGTCTTAAGGGCAAGCTGCGCTGCATTGGCCTGACGGACACGGGTCGTATCCGCGAACACAATGAGGACACCATCGCCTGGGACGCCAATATGGGGCTGCTCGTCCTCGCCGACGGCATGGGCGGGTACAACGCCGGAGAGGTGGCCAGCGGCATCGCCGTCAAGACCATCACCAACCTGGTGCGCGAATCGGTCGAGCGGGAAGACCTGATGGCCGCCGATACGGACTCCGGCCTGTCGCGCCCGGCGATCATCCTGCGCGACGCCATCACGCGCGCCAACAAGATCATCTTCCAGACGGCGCGCACCCAGGCCCAGTGCGAGGGCATGGGTACGACGGTCGTGGCCGCACTCTTCTACGACAATCGCGTCACCATCGCCCATGTCGGCGATTCGCGGATGTACCGACTGCGGGGCGCCACTTTTGAGCAGGTGACGCTCGATCACTCCCTGCTGCAGGAACTGGTCGACCGGGGGTTTTATTCCCCGGAGGAAGCGCAGCGCGCCGCCAACAAGAACTACGTCACCCGCGCGCTCGGCGTGGAAGCGGCCGTCGAGGTCGAGATCCAGGAACACCCGGCGCAGCGAGGCGATATCTACATGCTCTGCTCGGACGGCCTCTCGGACATGGTGGAGGACGACGATATTCATTTAACGATCAACACCTTTGATGCTAACCTTGATATCGTAGCGAAGCAGTTGATCCAGCTTGGCAATGACAATGGGGGCAAGGACAATATTTCCGTATTGCTGGCGCAAGTCCTTGATTCGTTCCCGGTGCGCCGCGGAGTATTGGACAGGATGTTGGGTTGGTTCAGTTGACCCAGAGGCGATAACAATATGGCACGGCTTATTCTAAGTCTCGACGGTCAGATGATGGCCGAGTACAACATGAACAAGGAGCGCTACACGATCGGGCGCCTCCCTGACAATGACATCCGCATCGATAATCCTGCGGTCAGCGGTCACCACTCGCTGATCATCAACATCCTCAATGACTCCTTTCTTGAGGACTTGAACAGCACCAACGGCACCTACGTCAACGGCAAGCTGATCAAGAAGCACGCGTTGCAGCACGGCGATGTGATCACCTGCGGCCACCACCAGTTGCGTTTTGTCGAGGATGACAGCGCCCAGCAGGACGAATTCGAAAAAACCATGGTCATCCAGCCCTCGGCGCGCCCCGTCGACAAGGTGCGGGCGGCGGTGGCAGGTGCGGAGGCGACGTCCTCCCGCCGGACGCTGGGCAACGGGGCACCGGCTCTCAAGAAAGCGCGGCTCCAGGTGCTGTCCGGAGCATTTGCGGGCCGGGAACTGGAGCTGACCAAGACCCTGACGACGCTCGGGCGGCCCGGCGTGCAGGTGGCGGCCATCACGCGGCGTTCGGAAGGTTACTTCCTGGTCCACGTCGATGCCGATAGCGCCGAGAATTTCCCCCAGGTCAATGGCGCGCCCATCGGCGCGCACGCGCGCAAGCTCGTGGACAACGACGTGATTCAGCTCGCGGGCGTGAAAATGGGGTTCTTCGAGGGCTGAAGGGCTTCAGCCCAATTCGATCGGCACACGCTGGCTGACGCCGCAGAGCAGTTCGTAGGGAATGGTCCCGGCCGCGCTGGCCACCTCTTCCACCGGCAGCCCTCGCCCCCACAGTTCCGCCCGCTCTCCGATAGCGACCGGCGGCAACTCCGTCACGTCCACCGCGATCATGTCCATCGAGACCCGGCCCACGAGCGGCGCACGCTGGCCCTGCACCAGCACCGGCGCGCCGTTGGGGAGGCTCCGCAGCAGGCCATCGCCGTAGCCGCCGGAGAGGATGGCAATGCGTGACGGGCGGGCCGCGCGCCAGGTGGCGCCATAGCCCACGCACTCACCGCGATCGAGCGTTCGCACCGCGATAATCGTGCTCTCCAGCGTCATCGCCGGTACCAGGCCCAAGGTGAGGCCCACCTCGCCAGCAAACGGCGAGACGCCGTAAAGAGCCAGGCCGGGCCGCACCCAGTCGGCGTGCGTGGCTGGGTGCGCCAGGATCGCGGCGGAATTGGCAATCGATACTTCGGCACCGCGCCCCTGCACCAGCGGGGCCAGGCGCGCGAGCTGTTCGGCCGTGGCGGAACTGCCGCGCTCGTCAGCGCAGGCCAGATGCGTGAGCACCCGCAGCGTCTGCGGCGCCGGCCGCAGGGCCAGCAGCCGGTCCCACGATTCCTGGAACTGCGTCTCGCGGATCCCTAGGCGGTTCATGCCCGTGTCGACCTTGAGCCAGAGCGCGAAGGGCTGAGTGCCGCGGTATTGCTCGAGCAGTGCGATGTGCATGGGATCGTGGATGACCAGATCGAGGCGCAGGTGGGCCGCTTCTGCCAGCTGGTCGGCGTTAACGATGCCCTCGAGCAGCACGATCGGCTGCGTGATGCCCGCGGTACGCAAGGCGCCCGCCTCCTCGATGCGCGCGACGGCAAAGGCGTCGGCCGTCGAGAGCGCCAGCGCGACCGGCACCAGGCCGTGCCCATAGGCGTTGGCCTTGATCACGGCGAGCACCCGGCTGCGGGGGGCCGCGGCCCGTATCACCGCCAGGTTGCTGCGCAGCGCGTGCGTGTCGATACGCGCGCGGATCAGCCTGATCACCGCAGGACGCCCTCCGCATAGGAGTCGGCGGCGTAGTTGGCGAAGCGGCTGTACTGGCCCTGGAAGGTGAGCAGGAAGGTGCCAATCTCACCGTTCCGGTGCTTGGCCAGGTCGATCTCGGCGACGCCGCGCTTGGGCGTATTCTTGTCGTACACCTCTTCGCGATAGATGAGCAGGATCATGTCCGCGTCCTGTTCAATCGCACCCGATTCGCGCAGGTCCGACATCACCGGTTTCTTCTCGGTGCGCTGCTCGACGCCGCGATTGAGCTGCGAGAGCGCAATGACCGGGATCTGCAGCTCCTTGGCGAGCGCCTTGAGGTTGCGCGAGATCTCGGCGATTTCAGTGGCACGGTTTTCCTTGGTGCCCGGCACCTGCATGAGCTGCAGGTAATCGACGATCACGAGGTCGAGCTTGTGTTCGCGCCGGATGCGCCGCGCGCGGGCGCGCAGTTCGGTGGGGGTGAGGCTCGGGGACTCGTCGATGAAGATCTTCGCCTCGGACAGCTGGCTGGTCGCGGCCGTGACCCGTACCCAGTCTTCGTCGGAAATCTGACCGCTCCGTATGCCGTTGAGCGGCACACCGCCGATCGAGCTGAGCATGCGTGTCAGCAGCTGCTCGGAGGGCATTTCCATGCTGAAGATCGCCACCGAGGCGCGCGTGCCCGGATTCACCGCCACGTATTCCGCGATGTTCACGGCCAGCGTCGTCTTGCCCATGGAAGGCCTGCCGGCCACGATCACCAGATCGCCGGGCCGCAAGCCGCCGGTCTTGCGGTCAAAATCCGTGAAGCCCGTGGGCAGGCCCCGCATCGTGTTGGGATTGGTGTGCCACTCATCGATCTTGTCGATCAGCGCCGGCAGCAGGCTGCTCACCTTCACCGCGCCTTCGCGGCGACCCGTGCTTTGCTCGGCGATCGCGAACACACGCTGCTCGGCCTCATCGACCAGGTCGCGCGCCTCGCGTCCGTCGCTGGCGAAGGCGGAGGCCGTGATTTCGCGTCCCGCGTGGATCAGCCGGCGCAGGAGCGAGCGCTCGCGGACGATCTGCGCGTAGGCGCGCACATTGGCCGCCGTGGCCGTATCGCGCGCCAGCGTGCCGAGGTACCCCAGTCCGCCGGCGGTCTCGAGCCGGCCGCTGCGTTCGAGCTGCTCGGCCACGGTGACCACGTCAGCCGGCCGGCTGGTGGCAATCAGCTCGGACAGGGCCGTGTAGATGAGCTGGTGATCGGGACGGTAGAAATCCTCGGCAACGATCAGGTCGCCGACCTGGTCCCAGGCCAGGGTGTCGATGAGCAGTCCGCCGATGACCGCCTGCTCGGCTTCGACCGAGTGGGGCGGCGTGGTGCGTCCGGTGTCGGGGATTTCACCTTCCCGGCGTGAACGAAGCGGCCCGGCCATGAGTGTGACCGACCGCTCTCAGACCGGGCTCAGCCCTGCTCTTCAGCGACGATGATCACGGTAATCGTGACCTCGACGTCGGTGTGCAGGTGCAGGGTGACCTGGTGCTCGCCGACGGTGCGAATCGGGCCCGTGGGCAGCCGCACTTCGCTCCGGTTGACGCGGTGGCCGGCAGCGGTGCAGGCCTCGGCGATGTCGGCCGTGCCGACCGAGCCAAAGAGCTTCCCTTCCGAACCGGCCTTGGCCGTGATGGAGAGGCGGAACTCGCGCAGCGCCGTAGCACGCTCCTGCGCGCCGCCGAGCGCTTCGCCCGCCAGCTTCTCGAGCTCGTGGCGCCGCGCCTCGAAGCGGGCCACATTCGCCGCCGTCGCCAGCGTGGCGCGGCCCGAAGGCAGCAGGTAGTTGCGGCCGTAGCCGCTCTTGACCTTGACGCGATCGCCGATCGCACCCAGGTTGGCCACTTTCTGCAGCAGGATGACGTCCATGGCGGGCCTCAGTGCTGGTCGGTATAGGGCAGGAGCGCCAGGAAGCGCGCGCGCTTGATCGCGGTCGCGAGCTGGCGCTGGTAGAAGCTCTTGGTGCCGGTGATGCGGCTGGGCACGATCTTGCCCGTCTCGCTGATGTAGTTCTTGAGCGTCCCCAGATCCTTGTAATCGATCGCGGCGGCGTCATCGGCCGTGAAGCGGCAGAATTTCTTGCGGCGTACAAAACGTGACATGGCAGGTCCTCGATGCAGCGTGCGGTGCGGGTTCAGGCGTTGAGCGACATGTCGTCGTCATCGCCCATGTCGTCGCGCTCGCGACGGGCCTCGTTTTCCTCTTCCGATCGCGCCATCGGCGAGGGCTCGGTCACCGCCGCTTCCATGCCGACGACGAGGTGACGCAGCACGGCGTCGCTGAAGCGGAACGCCCCGGTCAGCTCGGTCAGCGTCTTCTGGTCGCACTCGAGATTCATCAGCACGTAATGCGCCTTGTGAACCTTCTGGATCGGGAAAGCGAGCTGGCGGCGGCCCCAGTCCTCGAGGCGATGCACCTGGCCGCTGCCCGCGGCGATCATGCCGCGGTAGCGCTCGATCATCGCCGGTACCTGTTCACTCTGGTCCGGATGGACCATGAACACCACTTCATAATGCCTCATGTTTAACTCCTTATGGATGGACATGCCGCCCGCGGAAGGCATCGCGCAGTGCGGCAAGGAGAAGCCCGATTCGGCCCCTTGAGGGGCGGGTCGGGCTGCCAAAAAAGGCCGGGCAGGATACTCGAAACGCAGCTTCCGGCGCAAGGCGGACGCGGGCTATTGTCGCTGGCGGATCGCCTCATACAGGAGCATTCCGGCGGCGACCGACACGTTAAGACTCTCCACGGCGCCCAGCGCCGGCAGGCTGACCAGCCAATCGCAGTTGCGCCGTGTGAGCTCGCGCAGCCCGGCCCCTTCAGCGCCCATCACCAGGCAGCGGCCGCCCTTCAGGTCCACTTCGCGGGCCGGCAGCGTCGCGCCCGCATCGGCGCCGACGATCCACAGGCCCGCCTCCTTGATCAGCTTCAGACTCCGCGCCAGGTTGGTCACCGTCACCACCGGCGTGGTTTCCGCCGCCCCTGCCGCTACTTTGCGGGCGGTCGCATTGAGCGGGGCCGCCCGGTCACGCGGCACCACGACCGCCAGCACTCCGCAGGCATCGGCGGTGCGCAGGCAGGCACCGAGGTTGTGCGGGTCCTGGACCCCATCGAGGGCGAGTACCAGAGGATCGGGTGCGTCCGCCAGCTGCGTGTAGAAATCGTCTTCGCGCAAGGGCGGGAGTGCCTCGATCTCCGCCATGACGCCCTGATGAGCGACTTCCCCGAGCCAGCCGCGCAGGCGTGCGCTCTCGGCCCGCTCGATCGGCCGCTGTGAGGCCCGCGCCAGCGCCTCGATCTGTGCGACACGCGGGTCATCGCGACCCTGCTGCAGCCAGAGCTTGCGCACCCGTTGCGGCGCGCGGGTGAGGAGCGAGCGCACGGTGTGCAGTCCGTAGACCCGTTCCGCAGCCATCAGTTGGCCGCCAGCTCCAGATCGACCAGACCTTCGACCGGATTGACGGCCGTCACCATCACGCGCACGCGCGTGCCGGGGCCAAACTTGCGCCCGCTGCGCCGGCCCTGCCACTGGCCGCCATCGCGCGTCATCGCGTAGTCGTCATCGCTCAGCGCGGTGAGGTGCAGCAAGCCATCGACATCCACGGTGAGCAGCCGCACGAAGCAGCCGAACTCGACCACGGTCGTGATCAGGCCCTCGAAGCACTGCCCGACCCGATCGCGCAGGTACACGCATTTTAGAAAACTGTCGACGTAGCGATCCGCTTCGTCCGCCCGTTTCTCCAGCCGCGACAGGTCGGCGCCCATCGACTCGAGCGTGGACTTGTCGGGAGTGGACTCCCGCGGCGCCAGCCCCGATCCGGCACGGAGCGCCCGGTGCACCAGCAGATCCGGATAGCGGCGGATCGGTGAAGTGAAGTGCGTGTAGTCGGAGAGTGCCAGACCAAAATGACCGATGTTCTCCGGCTGGTACACCGCCTGCGAGAGCGAGCGCACCACCAGCGATTCGATGAAGGGTCGCAGCTGCGCATCGCGCACGCGCGGGGCGATCTGGGCCAGATCCCGGGTGCGCACTTCTGCCGGTATCTGCAATCCGATGCCGAGCACGGCCAGCGTCGCCTTCAGGTTGTCGAGCTTGCGCTGCTCCGGCGGCGGGTGCACACGATGCAGGGCCGGCACGTGCAGGCGCTGCAGCTCCTTGGCGACCGCCACGTTGGCGAGCACCATGCATTCCTCGATCAGCTTGTGCGCCTCGTTGCGCGACTTGAACTCAATCCCGCGCACCTGCTCCTGCTCACCGAGGGTGAAGCTGGCTTCCGGTGCGTCGAAATCCAGCGCGCCGCGACGCGAACGCGCCTTGAGCAGCGCGCGATAGACCTCGACCAGGGGTTCGAGCTTTTCCACGACGGCGCCCAGCTTCGCACGCGTCTCGGCGTCACGCGTGAAGAGCGCCGCGTAGGCCACGTCGTAGGTCAGCCTGGCGGCCGAGCGCATCACGGCCGGGTAGACCTGCCAGCCGTGCAACGCCCCACGCTCGCTGACCTGCATGTCCGCGACCATGCACAATCGATCGACGTGCGGCTCGAGCGAGCAGAGGTGATTCGACAGCGCCGTGGGCAACATCGGCAGCACGCGTGACGGGAAATAGACCGACGTGCCCCGCGCGCGCGCCTCCGTGTCGAGCATCGTGCCGGGCCGCACGTAGTGACTGACATCGGCAATGGCGACCAGCAGTCGGAAGTCCTCCCCGGCCCGTTCGGCGTACACCGCGTCGTCGAAATCACGTGCGTCGGCACCGTCGATGGTCACCAGCGGCACGTTGCGCAGATCGACGCGCCGCGAAGCCTCCGCCGCATCCACATGGCTGCCGTAGCGCTTGGCTTCCTGCAGCGCGCCGGCGCTGAATTCCCCGCCGAGGGCAAAGCGCGCGATCGCCGCTTCCGTCGCCATCTCCACCGGCCGCTCCGGATCGAGGCGCTTGCGCACCCAGGCCTCGCCGGTCACGCCTTCGGCCGGATAGCGCTTGATATCGGCGATCACCCAGTCGCCTGGCTTCACGCCCTGCGTGCTGGCGGCCGGAATCGTGCACACGAGTGCCAGGCGCCGATCCGCGGCGCGCACGCGCAACTCGCGCCCCTGCGTCTCGATGACACCCAGGAATGCGCTCAGGCCGCGCTCGAGCACGCTGGTGACTTTGCCCACCCAGCGATCCTGTGCGTCCTTGTGCAAGGTCAGGCTGACACGATCGCCCTGCACCAGACCTGACATTTCGCGCGGCGGCAGGAAGACGCCGCCTTCGATGCCCTCCACGCGGGCGAAGCCGAAGCCCGCGCGATTGGGAGACACCAGCCCTTCCGCGATCCGGGGCTCGCCCTTCGCGGGGCGGCGCAGCGTGTGCTGCGTGCGGCGGCGTGCCGGGTGCCGCGCCCCGCCACTCGTTTTCTTAGGACGGGTCAATTGACAGCTCCGAACCCCTTACGTACATTGCG
>DATFUG010000069.1:0-2435 GCA_035261025.1 Steroidobacteraceae bacterium
ACGCTGACGCCGGTGTGATCGTGGATGTCCCGGTACGGCAGGCCGCGCTCGAGATCACGCACCACGGCCCATCGGTCCGCCATGGCCTGCAGCTCCGCCGGGGTGCACAGGTCACGCAGGAAGGCGCGACATTCCTCCACGTTACGCAGGGTCAGGAGCGCCTCGGCCAGGCGCTGTTCAGCCTGGGACTCCTGGCGGCTGGAATAGTCCTTGTGTGGTTTCATAGGTTGTACTAATGTATTAACGCGTTAATACATGATATCACGCCGCGAGCCGGAATGCCAAGCCGTCGGACTGATGCGGGCATGACCCCAGATGATGGCGGCCCGGAAAGCGGCTAGACTGTGCCCCAGGCGGGCATATGGCCCTGACCGACGTCGCTCGGACGGTTCCGGGCGCTGACGTGAGAATGGATAAATGACTGATTTTCCTGCCGGTCAGCGGCGCTTCGCTCGCATCGACCGCCTGCCTCCCTATGTGTTCAACGTCACCGCCGAGCTGAAACTCGCCGCACGCCGGCGCGGCGAGGACATCATTGACCTGAGCATGGGCAATCCCGATGGGGCCACCCCCGCACACATCGTCGCGAAGCTCCTGGATGTGGCCCAGCGCCCGGACACGCACGGCTACTCCACCTCCAGGGGGATCCCGCGGCTGCGGCGCGCCATCTCGCACTGGTATGAGCAACGCTATGGGGCAGCCATTGACCCGGATACTGAAGCCGTCGTGACCATTGGATCCAAGGAGGGGCTCGCCCACCTCATGCTCGCCACGCTGGGCCGCGGCGACACCGTACTGGTCCCCGATCCGAGCTATCCCATCCATATGTATGGTGCGGTCATTGCCGGCGCCGATATCCGCTCCGTGCCGATCGCACCGGACATCGATTTTTTCGCCGAACTGGAAAGTGCGATCCGCGGCAGCTACCCGAAGCCGAAGCTGATCGTCGTGGGCTTTCCCTCCAACCCGACAGCGATGTGTGTCGAGCTCGATTTCTTCGAGCGTGTCGTGGCGCTGGCGCGCCAGCACGACATCCTGGTGGTGCACGATCTTGCCTATGCGGACATCGTGTTCGACGGCTGGAAGGCGCCCTCGATCATGCAGATCCCGGGGGCCAAGGACGTCGCCGTCGAATTCTTCACCCTCTCCAAGAGCTACAACATGGCGGGGTGGAGAGTCGGCTTCATGGTAGGCAATCGCGAGCTGGTCAACGCCTTGGCCCGCATCAAGAGCTATCACGACTATGGGATCTTTACCCCGTTGCAGGTCGCCGCGATTGCCGCGCTGGAAGGCGACCAGCAATGCGTGCAGGAAATTGCAGGAAAATACCAAAACCGGCGGGATGTTTTGGTCAAGGGTCTGCACGAGGCGGGATGGCCCGTCGAAACGCCCAAGGCTTCAATGTATGTGTGGGCGAGGATCCCGGAGCGCTTTCGCCCGCTCGGCTCGCTGGAGTTTGCAAAACTGCTGCTGGCGCAGGCCAAGGTCTCGGTGTCGCCGGGCATCGGCTTTGGCGATAATGGCGATGGACATGTCCGGTTTGCACTGATCGAAAACGAAAACCGCATTCGCCAGGGCGTAAGGGGCATCAAAGCCATGTTGCGGGTTTAGGGGACGCCTATGACCTCGCGCCCGGAAGGACTCGCCCGCCGCCAGGCGCTCACCATCCTGCTCCTGTTCCTCGGCTACGGCGCCTATTACTTCTGCCGCGCAAACCTGTCGGTGGCCACACCGCTTCTGGTCGACGAGCTCAGCCGTCGTGGCCTCACGGCGAACGAGGCGATGGTGCGTCTGGGGACTCTCTCCTCGGCGGGCGTGCTCGCCTATGCGATCGGCAAGCTGTTCCTCACCGGCATCGCCGACCTGTGGGGCGGGCGCCGCACTTTCCTGACGGGACTGGGGGGCGCGGCACTGTTCACACTCCTCTTCACGGCCGGTGGGTCCCTGCCCGTGTTCACCCTGGCCTGGGTGGGCAACCGCCTGGTGCAATCGATCGGCTGGGCAGGACTGCTGAAAGTGGGCTCGAAATGGTTCAACTACTCTTCCTATGGGGCCATCATCGGCGTGCTGAGTGTCAGCTACCTGGTGGGCGATGCCATCGCACGCCCGGCCATGGGCGCCATGATCGCGCACGGTTTTGGCTGGCGGGCGCTGTTCGTGTTTGCGGCCGCGGTCGCCGCCCTGATGCTGCTCGCGAACGCTCTGTTCCTGCGAGAGTCCCGGACCGATGCCGGCTATGCGCCCGCCGTGGCGAACCCGCTCAATCTGTTTGCACACACGGACGAACGCCCGAGCGGCCTGCGCGATCTATTGGGTCCGTTGCTGCGCAGCCCCGCGTTCCTGCTCGTATGTCTGCTGTCGTTCGGGTGCACTGTGGTCCGCGAGACCTTCAACACCTGGACGCCACAGTACCTGCACGGAGCCTTCGGCTATTC
>DATFUG010000070.1:0-4387 GCA_035261025.1 Steroidobacteraceae bacterium
CGCCTCGCCCCCGATGCACGATTCGACGAAGTTGCGCATCGGGTGATTCTGCGCCTGTTCGGGACCGATGACGCCCTCGCGCAGCAGCACCTCGACGTGACTGTGATCGCGGGTGCGCGCCACAACCTGCCCGTGCCGCAAATGGTAGGCGCGGCTGTCGCCCACGTGCGCCCAGTAGGCGCCACCGCGTTGCACCACGCACAGGGCGATTGTGGCGCGCGGTCGGTTATCCATCGGAATCTCGCCGCCGTACTTCACGATCTGCTGATGCGCGGCACCCAGGCCCAGGTGCAGGAAGCCCAGCGGATCGAGCAGCGGGTGCGGCGCGGCGCGGAAGCGCTGGACCAGGACTTGCACGGCGATCTCGGCGGCCCGCTCGCCCTCGGCGTGACCGCCCATGCCGTCGCAGGCAATCAGCAGCGCGGTGTCGCCACCGACCTCGGCCTTGACCCGGTCCTGGTTGCTCTCGCGTGCGCCCTGCAGGCTGAGTTCAGCATGTTCGACGCGCAAGCGGGCTCCGGATCGTTGGGTTAAACTGGCCGCGACTTATAACATTCCGCGCGCGGCGAAGTAAGGGAGCCTCGGATTTAACATGATCTCGAGCATGACCGGCTTCGCACGTCAGGAACGGAGCGGCGCCTTCGGCTCCCTGGTGTGCGAGATCCGCAGCGTCAACCACCGCTTCCTCGACGCCACCGTCCGCCTGCCCGACAGCTGCCGCACCCTGGAATCCGAGCTGCGCCAGAAATTGGCCGGCGAGTTGCGTCGCGGCAAAGTCGATTGCACCCTGCAGCATCGCCCGCCGCTGGCTGCCGCGCTGCAGGTGGACGACGCCGCCCTCGCCCCGCTGCTGGCGCGCAGCCAGCAGCTCGCGAAGCAGCTGGCCGGGCAGGCTCAGATCAATGTACTGGACCTGCTGCGCTGGCCCGGCGTCCTGCGCGAGACGCAGCCCGACAGTGAGGCGCTGGGCGCCGCGGTGCGCGAGCTGTTCGAGGGCACCCTCGGAGGCCTGCAAGCGGCCCGCCATCGCGAGGGCGAAAGACTCGCCGAGCTGATCATGCAGCGCTGTGACGCGCTCGCCACGCTGATCGCGCAGGTGCGCGCACGGCTCCCCGAGGTACTCGCCCGCGTGCGCGCACGGCTCGAGGAGCGGCTGGCCGAGCTCGGCGGCGAGCTGAACCAGGAGCGTATCGAACAGGAGATCGTGCTGCTGCTGCACCGCCTCGATGTCGCCGAGGAACTCGACCGCCTCAGCGGCCATATCACCGAGGCCCGCCACACGCTGGGCTCGCCCGAGGCCGCCGGACGGCGGCTCGATTTCCTGCTGCAGGAGTTCAACCGCGAGGCGAACACGCTCGCCTCGAAGTCCCAGGACCTGGAGACCACCCGCGTCGCCGTGGAGATGAAGGTCGCCATCGAGCAGATGCGCGAGCAGGTGCAGAACATCGAGTAAGTTCCGGAGCCTTCCGGGAATTTCCGGAGAAGGCGCCGTAATCCTCAGAGTTTCTGGCTGTTCTGACCAGATTCAGCCACTAGCCTCCAGCCCCGAGAGCGTCGCCACATAGCATCTGGCCACGGCGCGCCACATGCGAATCGCACCCGAGCAGATTGTCCACAATATTCTGGTGCTTCGCGGCCAACGGGTGCTGCTGGACCGCCATCTCTCGGCGCTATACGGAGTCACCACCAAACGCCTCAACGAACTGGTCAGACACAACGCTGAGCGGTTTCCGGAAGATTTCATGGGTCGCCTGACCACCGCAGAGGCCACCGGTTTGAGGTCGCAATTTGCGACCTCAAACCGGTCCGCTGGCCGCGGCGGTCGCCGGTATCTGCCTTATGCGTTTACCGAGCACGGTGCCGTCCCGGCGGCCAACGTGCTGAACAGGGCGCAGGCCGTTGACATGAGCATCTATGGGGTACGGGCCTTTTTGAGGCTGCGCGAATTGTGGGTATCGAACCGGGAGCTTGCCCGTCGCTTCGCGCAACTTGAAGCTCGCCTCGACAGGAAGCTCACGAACCACGATGAAGCCATCGCCGCCATTCTTTCAGCAATAAGGCAGCTGATGAATCCGCCGGCTACCCGGCGGCGACCCATCGGCTTCACCGCAAATCTGGACGACACCGAGTAAGTTGGCGCGCGCCTGCGATCCGGCGCTGGCGTCGCAAACGGGAGCTCGCTCCAGGCCACGGCGACACTCGGTGCGGCCGACGCGGGTACCCGCGATTGCACGGCACTCAGAAGCGCCAACAGCAGGAGCAGATGAAAGCAGAGTACGGCGACCACCGCTGCCAGCCGAGGTGCGCTCTTGGGCAGTCCTGCTAAGCTAGAGCCCTGCCGGACGAGGCGGGACGGGTATCCGCCAGCGGGTGCGCGGGACCCCAAGACGGAGCGGGCAATGATTTTCGAAACCGTGGCGACCGGAGGGTGCCGCTCCTACCTGATCGGCTGCGAGCAATCGTGCGCCGGCGCGCTGATCGACCCGGAGCTCAGCCAGATCGACCGCTACATCGCGCTGGCCGCTCGCCACGGCCTGCGCATCCGCTATCTCGTCGACACCCACACGCACGCGGATCACTTTTCGGCCACGCAGCAGCTGGCGCAACGCTTCGGCGTGCCGGCGGTGATGCACAGCGCCAGCCCGGCGCCGTTCGTCGAGCTGCGGCTGCGCAGTGGTGAACTGCTGCGGGTGGGACAGCTCCGACTGCAGGCGCTGCACACCCCGGGCCACACGCGCGATTCCATGTGCCTCACCGTCGAGGACCGCATCTTCACCGGCGACACGCTGCTGATCGGCGGAACGGGCCGCACGGACCTGCCCAGCGGTGACGCCGGGGCGCTCTATGACAGCCTGTTCGACGGGGTGCTCAAGCTCGATCCGGCGCTCAAGGTGTTTCCCGCTCATGAGTACAAGGAGCGCAGCCATTCGACCATCGGCGAGGAACTGGCCGGAAACCCGCGCCTGCAGGTGCGCGAGCGCGGCGCCTTTATCGCGATGATGCAGAACCTCAATCTGACGATGCCGACGCACCTCAGCGAGGCCCTGCGCACCAACATGACCGGCGGCAAGACGGTCGCACAGATGCTGGCCGAGGCCGCCGCCACCGTGCCCTTCATGTCGCTCGCCGAACTGAAGCACACCCTCGAGGCCGGCAACGATGAACTGATCGTGCTGGATGTGCGCGAGCGCGATGCCTTTGAAGAGGGTCATGTCCCCGGGGCACGGCTGCTGCCGCGCGGCCAGCTGGAGCTGCGCGTCAACCAGGAACTGAGCGACCCGACGCGCCGCATCCTGGTGTGCTGCGAGTTCGGCCGCATCTCGACGCTGGCGACCGCGACGCTGCGGCAGATGGGTTTTCGCGGCGCCGTGGCGCTCGATGGCGGCATGAAGGCGTGGCGCGAGGCCGGCTATCCGGTGAAAGTCGGCAAGGAGCCGTGAGCGCTCATGCCGCCCGCCGGCCATTTGTTCGTGATCTCCGCGCCCTCGGGGGCGGGCAAGACCAGCCTGGTCAGGGCCGTGCTGGCGGCCCGGCCCGCGCTCGTGCTCTCGGTCTCCTACACCACGCGCACGCCCAGGTCCCAGGAGATCGACGGCCGCGACTACCATTTCGTGAGCACGGCGCGCTTCCAGGAGCTGGCGGCCCTGGGCGCCTTCCTGGAGCACGCACAGGTGTTCGACAACTGGTACGGCACGGGGCGGGACCAGGTCGCGCGCCGGCTGCAGGCGGGGGAGCACGTGCTGCTGGAGATCGACTGGCAGGGGGCGCGGCAGATCCGCCGCGCCATGCCCGATTGCGTGTCCATCTTCATCCTGCCGCCCTCGCGTGCCGCGCTCGAGCAGCGCCTGCGCGCACGGCGTACCGACAACGACCAGGTGATCGCCCGGCGCCTCGCCGACGCCGCGGCCGACATGTCGCACTGCCTGGAATTTGACTATGCGATCGTCAATGACCGCTTCGAGCAGGCGGTGGGCGAGATGCTGCAGATCATCGACGGGCAGGGGACCTCGCTCCTGGCCTCGCGAGCGGAACTCAAGGCCCTGCTGCATACGCTGGTGGCGTAAAACCCCCGCGCTGGCGTACACTTAGAGGGCCTATCACCCGTCCAATCTGCAGGAATCCCCCAAAGTACGCCATGGCCAGAGTCACTGTCGAAGACTGTCTCCAAAACGTCGATAACCTGTTCCAGCTGGTCTTGCTGGCCTCACAGCGCGCCCGGCGCCTGGCCAACGGCGCTGAAGCCACGGTGCCGGTCGATAACGACAAGGCCACGGTGCTGGCGCTGCGCGAGATCGCCGCGGGCAACATCACGCCCGAGATGCTGCGTGAACCGGAGGCCGAACCGGTGGCTGCGCCCATGCCCGACGCCGAGAACGAATCCACGTTT
>DATFUG010000071.1:0-10208 GCA_035261025.1 Steroidobacteraceae bacterium
GCTGGTGCGCAACAAGGTCACGGACGAGGAAATCGCCGAGGTCGTGTCCAAGTGGACCGGCATTCCGGTGTCCAAGATGCTCGAGGGCGAGAAGGAAAAGCTCCTGCGCATGGAAGAGGCGCTGGCCAAGCGCGTCGTCGGACAGGAGGAGGCCGTGCGCATCGTATCGAACGCGATCCGCCGCTCGCGCGCAGGGCTCGCCGATCCACGCCGGCCGAACGGCTCGTTCCTGTTCCTCGGGCCCACCGGCGTGGGCAAGACGGAACTGTGCAAGGCGCTGGCGGAATTTCTCTTCGATTCCGAAGAGGCGATGGTGCGCATCGACATGTCCGAATTCATGGAGAAGCATTCGGTCGCGCGCCTGATCGGCGCGCCGCCCGGATACGTGGGCTATGAGGAAGGCGGTTACCTGACCGAGGCCGTGCGCCGCCGGCCCTACGCCGTGATCCTGCTCGATGAAATCGAGAAGGCCCACCCGGACGTGTTCAACGTCCTGCTGCAGGTGATGGATGACGGGCGGCTCACCGATGGCCAGGGACGCACCGTGGATTTCCGCAACAGCGTCATCATCATGACCTCGAACCTGGGCTCCAGCGTGATTCATGAGCTGGCCGGCGAGGGCAATTACCAGCGCATGAAGAGCGCCGTGATGGACATCGTGCAGCAGAATTTCAAGCCCGAGTTCATCAACCGGATCGATGACATCGTCGTGTTCCATCCGCTGGGCACGGAGCAGATCCGCGCCATCGTCGATATCCAGCTGTCGCTCCTGCGCCGCCGGCTGCACGATCGCGACATGGAACTCACGCTCGATCCGGCCGCCCGCGACGCGCTGGGCGAGGCGGGTTTCGATCCGGTCTATGGCGCACGGCCGCTGAAGCGCGCCATCCAGCAGCAGATCGAGAATCCGCTGGCCCAGCGCATCCTCGCCGGCAACTTCCTGCCCGGCGACAGGATTCGCATCGGCGTGACGAACGGTGAATTGACGTTCGCCAAATCCGGTCGCTAGGTCGGAGGCCCGGCGCCCCTCTATAATCAGAGGCAGAGGGAAGCCATGCCGTTCTACGAATACGAGTGCCCCGCGTGCAAGTACTACGCCGAGGTGCTCCAGAAGATCAGCGACAAGCCGCTCGCGAAATGCCCTTCCTGCGGGAAGAAGGGATTCAAGCGCCTGATCTCCGCACCCGTATTCCGGCTGAAGGGCTCGGGCTGGTACGAAACGGATTTCAAGTCCGGGAAGGACAGCCAGCGCAACCTCGCCGGCGCGGAGCGGGAAGAGGCAAAACCCGCCGCGGATGAGAAAGGCGTCGCGAAGCCCGGCGAGAAGCCCGGTGAGAAGGCCGAGACTAAGCCCGCGGCCGACGCGCCGGACACCGCGAAGCCGAAGGCCGACGCGGTGGCCACCAAGGGCGAGCCGGGCGCGCGTCGCGATGCGAAGCGCTCGACCCGGCCTGCGGCGAAGCCCATGCCTAAGGCCGCGGCGAAGCGCCGGGCCGGGAGCGCGCTCCGGCGCGGCTCGCGGCCGGGCCGGCGGCGATGAATCGCGCCGGCCAGGTGGCCCAGGCGCGCTTCGGGCGCGCGCTGCGCCTCTATTTCATCAATGGACTGCTGATCTGGGTGCCGGTGCTGGTCACGGTGCTGGTGGTGCGCTTCATCCTGGACCTGATGGACCAGACGCTGCTGGTCCTGCCGCGCTCGCTGCGCCCCGACGCGCTGCTCGGCCTGCACGTGCCGGGACTGGGGGCGCTGCTCGGGCTCCTGATCGTGTTTCTGACCGGCCTGCTGGTGACGAACTTTATCGGCCGGGCGCTCGTGGCGATCGGCGAGGACCTGCTGGAGCGCATTCCCTTCGTGCGCGCGCTCTACAGCGGGGTCAAGAGTTTCTCCGAGACGGTATTTTCGAAATCCGGCAGTTCCTTCAAGAAGGTGCTGCTGGTGGAATATCCGCGCGCCGGCCTGTGGAGCATGGGATTCCAGACCACCGACCACCTGGAGGAGATCAGCGAGCGCCTGGGCGAGCCGCAGGTGTGCGTGTTCATTCCGACCACGCCCAATCCCACCTCGGGGTTCATCGTGTTCGTGCCGCGCTCCAAGTGCATCGAGCTCGACATGAGCATCGACACCGCCATGAGAATGATCGTGACGCTGGGTGTGGTCGGGCCCGCCCACGTATCGCACTCGGGCACGCACCCGGCGGTGAGTACGACCGCGACCGGCCCCCGGCCCTGAGCCTCACGGTGTTTTCTGCCCAGGCCATCGCGGCGCTGAGGGCGCGGGAGGTGCGGGCCTACGAGCAATCGCACCCGGCCTCCGCGCGGCTGGCGCAGCGCAGCGCGCTGCATTGGCAGGGCGGGGTCCCGTTTCAGTGGATGCGGGACTGGGGGCTGCCTTTCCCGCTGTTCGTGCGTTCGGCGCTCGGCGCGGCCCTCGTCGATGCCGACGGCCGCAGCTACGACGATTTCTGCCTCGGGGACACCGGCGCCATGTTCGGCCACAGCCCAACGCCTGTGGCGCGTGCGCTCACTGCGCAGTCCGCCCGGGGGCTCACGGCGATGCTCCCGGGAGAGCAGGTCGCCGAGATAGGCGCCGCGCTGGCCGCGCGCTTCGGGCTGCCCTGCTGGCAGCTCACGCAGAGCGCCAGCGATGCGAATCGCGAGGCGCTGCGCTGGGCGCGCGCCATCACGGGCCGCCGCGACGTGCTGGTGTTCAACGGCTGCTACCACGGCGCGGTGGACGAGACCCACGTGCGCTTAGGGGAGCGCGGCGCCCAGCCACGGGCGGGCCTGCGGGGCATGCCCTTCGATGTGGCGGCCCACACCCGGGTGGTGGAATTCAACGACCTGGCGGCGCTGGCGGGCGCGCTGGGCGACGCTGGAGTCGCTGCGGTGCTGTGTGAGCCGGCGCTGACCAACATGGGCATCGTGCTGCCCGAGCCCGGATTCCACGCCGAGCTGCGCCGGTTGACGCACCAGCAGGGGAGCCTGCTGATCATCGATGAGACGCATACCCTGTCGGCCGGGCCCGGTGGCTGCACGCGGCGGGATAGCCTTACCCCTGATGTCCTGGTCTGCGGCAAGGCCATCGCGGGCGGCATGCCCTGCGGCCTCTACGGCTACACCGATCAGGTGCGCGCGCGCATCGAGGCGCTCCCCGGGGGCGGTGCGGACGCCCACAGCGGGCTCGGCACCACGCTGTCGGCCAACCTGCTCGCCGTGGCGGCGCTGCAGGCCTGCCTGACCGAAGTCATGACCGATGCCGCCTACGCGCACATGGAAGCGCAGGCGTCGCGCCTCGAACAGGGCCTGCTGGCCCTGCTCGAGCGACGTGCGCTGCCCTGGCAAGTGCAGCGGGTCGGCGCCCGCGTCGAACTGGGCTTCGGGGCGCGGCCCGCGCGCAACGGGCGCGAATCGGCGGCCGCGATGCGCCCGGAACTCGAGCGGGCCCTGCACCTCTATCTGCTCAATCGGGGCGTGCTGCTCACCCCGTTTCACAACATGATGCTGCTGTCGCCGGACACCGGTGACGCGGCGGTCGGCCGGCTCCTGGCGGCCCTCGATGGCGCGCTTGAGGAACTGGCGGCCTGAGGCGGCCGCGGACCGCCCGGGGCGTGGTTGCGTGCCTAAAGGTCGTGCCCTAACATCGCGCGCCTTTGCTGCGAAATCCTGACGATGCGCACACATTACTGCGGAAAAGTGAACGAGACGCTGATCGGCCAGACCGTCTCGGTGGCCGGCTGGGTGCACCGGCGGCGCGATCACGGCGGCGTGATCTTCGTCGACCTGCGCGACTGCGAGGGTCTGGTGCAGGTGGTCTGCCATCCGGACGCGCCGAGCGTGTTTGCCGACGCCGAGAAGTTGCGCAATGAATTCGTGGTGCGCGTCACCGGCGCGGTGCGCGAGCGTCCGGCGGGCACCGTGAACGCGCAGCTCGCCAGCGGACGCGTCGAGATCGTCGCCACCGCGGTGGAGATCCTCAACCGTTCCGACCCGCTGCCGTTCCAGCTCGACGAGCAGGTGAGCGAGGAAGTACGGCTCCGTTACCGCTACATCGACCTGCGGCGCGATGTGATGAGCCAGCGGCTGCGCCAGCGCCACGCGATCACGCGCGCCATGCGCGCCTTTCTCGACGGCCAGGGCTTCGTGGACATCGAGACGCCGATGCTCACCAAGGCCACGCCCGAGGGCGCGCGTGACTACCTCGTGCCCAGCCGCACCCATCCGGGCAAGTTCTTCGCCCTGCCGCAGTCCCCGCAGATTTTCAAGCAGCTGCTGATGATCAGCGGCTTCGATCGCTACTACCAGATCGTGCGCTGCTTTCGCGATGAGGACCTGCGCGCCGATCGCCAGCCCGAATTCACGCAGCTGGATATCGAGACCAGCTTCCTCTCCCAGGAGGAGATCATCACGCTGATGACGCAGCTGGTGCGAGCGGTGTTCCGCGGGGTGCTCAAGGTCGAGCTTCCCGATCCCTTCCCGCGCATGAGCTACGCGGACGCGATGCGCCGCTACGGCTCCGACAAGCCGGACCTGCGCATCCCGCTCGAGCTCGTCGATGTGGCAGACCTGGTTGCGGGCTGCGATTTCAAGGTGTTCGCAGGGCCCGCGAGCAACCCGCAGGGCCGCGTCGCGGCGCTCCGCGTGCCCGCCGGGGGCGCCCTGCCGCGCTCGCAGATCGATGAGTACACCGCCTATGTGGCCCGTTACGGTGCGCGCGGCCTCGCCTATGTCAAGGTCAACGAGCGCGCCAGGGGGCGCGAGGGCCTGCAGTCCCCAATCGTGAAGTTCCTCGATGAGCGGGCCGTGAGCGGGATCCTCGATCGGACCGGTGCCGTCGACGGCGATCTGGTGTTCTTCGGTGCCGATCGCGCCAAGGTGGTCAACGATGCCCTCGGCGCGCTGCGCCTCAAGATCGGCCAGGACCTCAAGTTGCAGGCCCCGGGCTGGCGCCCGCTGTGGGTCGTCGATTTCCCGATGCTCGACTACGACGAGGCGGCCAAGCGCTGGGTCGCCATGCACCACCCGTTCACCGCGCCGAAAAACACCGATGCCGCGGCGCTCAAGGCGAATCCCGGCGCAGCGCTCGCGCAGGCCTACGACCTGGTGCTCAACGGCTCGGAGGTCGGTGGCGGCTCGGTGCGTATCTTCCGCCAGGAACTGCAGTCCGCCGTGTTCGAGCTGCTCGGGATCGGCGCCGAGGAGGCGCGGCTCAAGTTCGGATTCCTGCTCGATGCGCTGCGCTTCGGTGCGCCGCCCCATGGCGGCATCGCCTTTGGGCTCGATCGCCTGGCCATGCTGATGGCCGGCGCAGACAGCATCCGCGAGGTCATCGCCTTTCCGAAGACGCAGACCGCGGCCTGCCCGCTCACCGAGGCGCCGACAGAAGTCAGCGAGCAGCAGCTGCGCGAACTGCACATCCGGCTGCGCCAACCGCCGCCGGCCTGACGCGCAAACCCGGTGAAAAGCGTGTCCGGAACCTGATGAGCGCGGCCGTCGTCTACGTGCACGGCCTGTGGCTCTCGGGACACGAGGCCTTCCTGCTGCGCCGGCGGATGGAGAAAGAGCGTGGCTACGAGTGGCACGCCTTCGGCTACGCCTCCACGCTCCTGACCATGGGCGAGATCGCCGACGCGCTGCACGAGTACATCGCCACGCTCGGCGCGACCCAGGTCCACCTGCTGGGCCACAGTCTGGGCGGCATCGCCATCCTGCGCTGCTTCGAGCGCCACCCGCAGGAACCGTCCGGTCGGGTGGTGCTCATGGGCACGCCCTGCCAGGCGAGCCGCGCTGCCAATTCGCTGACGCGTTTTCGCTTTGGCCGCACGCTGCTCGGTCCGGCCGCCGGAGAGGAACTGCTGTACGCGCACCCGCGCCAGTGGTCGCAGCCGCGCGAGCTGGGCATCATCGCCGGCAACCAGCCCCTGAGCCTCGGGCGATTGATGGTCGATTTCAACGAGCCGAACGACGGCACGGTGGCCGTCTCTGAGACCTTGCTACCCGGCGCCACGGCGCATATCGTCCTGCCGGTGAGCCACACCGGCATGCTGCTCTCGGCCCGCGTGGCGCACGAAGTCGGGCAATTCTTCGACAACGGCCGGTTCGGCCCCTGAAGGCCATGGAGCTTGAATCCACCATCACCTGCCCCGAGTGTGGGCACGCGCAGCGCGAGAGCATGCCGACCGATGCCTGCCAGTACTACTATGAATGCACCGGTTGCCACGCCTTGCTGCGGCCTTTGGCGGGACACTGCTGTGTCTTTTGCTCGTACGGCACGGTCGTGTGTCCGCCGATGCAAACGGCGCAGCCCTGTTGTCGGGCGCCGGCGGACTGAAAGGGCCGTACCGCACCCGCTGCGCAGACGCACGTGGCAACGGTGAACTCCAGGGACTGGGCGCGCGGCACCCCATTAGTGTGGATTTGGTGCCTGCCCATCGCGATGCTGTTGCTCAGCGCACGGATCGGCGGGCGATTTCAGATTATTGCGTGGCCGGCAACGCTCACGTGGATGGGGACCGCGTGTCTGCTGAACGCCTGGCGTTGCCGGCGACTGCATTGCTATCTCACCGGGCCGTACTTCTTATTGCTCGCCCTGATGGCTTTTCTGTACGGCCTGGGGGTTCTTCATCTGGGCGCGCGCGGCTGGTCGGTCCTGTCGGTGGCCCTGGTCGTGGGCGGGGCGTTGCTGGTCTATGTTCCGGAACGGCTGTTCGGCCGCTATGTCGGTTCGAACGAGCCCTAGTTGACCGCGGGTGTCACGCGCGACAGGCGTCATTCGCTTTTGCGCAATCGCTTGAGCTCGTAGAGCAGTTCCAGCGCGCCGCGCGGACTCAGTTCATCCGGATTGATCTCCTCCAGGCGCCGTTCCACCGCGGTGGGCGGCGGTACGGCGGGTGGGAGCGCGGGCGTGGGGTGGAGCGGCAGTTGTCCCTGGCCGTTCGCGCCGGCGTGCGGGGCGTGCTGCGCACCGCCGTCGCGGGTGCTCTCCAGTTGCGCCAGATAGGCGCGCGCCTGCGCGATGACCTCACGCGGCACCCCGGCGAGCTGCGCCACCGCGAGGCCAAAGCTGCGGTTCGCCGGTCCTTCGCGCACCGCGTGCAGAAATACGAGCGAGTCGCCGTGCTCGGTCGCATCCAGGTGCACGTTCGCGCAGCTGTCGAGCTCGAGGCCGAGGGCCGTGAGCTCGAAGTAATGCGTGGCGAAGAGCGTGAAGGCGCGCACCTCGGTGGCCAGCTGCCGGGCTACGGCCCAGGCGAGCGACAGTCCATCGAAGGTGCTGGTGCCGCGCCCGATCTCGTCCATGAGCACCAGGCTCCGTGCCGTGGCGTTGTGCAGGATGTTGGCGGTCTCGGTCATCTCCACCATGAAGGTCGAGCGGCCGCCCGCCAGGTCATCGCCGGCACCGATGCGGGTGTAGATGCGATCGAGCGGCCCTAGCTGAGCGCGCCGTGCCGGGACGAAACTGCCCATGTGCGCCAGGATCGCGATCAGCGCCACCTGCCGCATGTAGGTCGACTTGCCGCCCATATTGGGACCGGTGATCACCAGCATGCGCCGGCGCGAGTGCAGCTCCAGGTCGTTGGGTACGAAGGGCGCGGCACTGAACTGCTCGACCACCGGATGGCGCGCCCCCTCCAGATGCAGGAGCGGCTGGTCGACCAGCTCCGGTGCGCACCAATTGAGCGTCACGGCGCGCTCGGCCAGCGCCGCGAGCGCGTCGAGCTCGGCGAGCGCCATGGCGGTCGCCTGGAGCGGCCCCAGACTCTCGATCAGGCGGGCCAGCAGCGCCTCGTACAGCTCCTTCTCGCGGGCCAGGGCGCGCTCGCGCGCACCGAGCACCTTGTCCTCGAACCCCTTGAGTTCCGGCGTGATGAAGCGCTCGGCGGACTTCACCGTCTGGCGCCGCAGGTAGTCAGCCGGGACCCGCTCGGCCTGGGCGCGGGGGATTTCGATGAAAAATCCCTGCACGCGATTGAAACCGAGCTTCAGGCCCGCAAGTCCGGTGCGTGCCTTCTCGCGCTGCTCGAGCTCCAGCAGGAAATCGTCGGTGTGGGTGGCGATGCGGCGCAGCTCATCGAGCTCAGTGTCGTAGCCCGGCGCGATCACATCGCCGTCGCGCAGGAATACCGACGGCTCGGCCGCGACGGCGGCCACGAGCAGCTCGCGCTCGGCGGCATGATCGGCACTGAGGCCGTGGAGGCGGGCGAGGAGTGGCGAGTCGATGAGCGCCAGCGCGGCGCGGAGCGCGGGGAGTTCAGCCAGCGCGCCGCGCAACTGGGTCAGATCGCGCGGCCGGGCGCTGCGCAGGGCGATGCGCGCGAGGATCCGCTCCAGATCGCCCACCGCGCGCAAGCGGGCATGGAGCGGGGCGTGGGCGTGCGCGGCGCCGAGCGCCCCTACGGCGTGATAGCGCTGGCGCAAGCCTGAACGATTGGTGATGGGGCGGCCGAGCCACCGGCGCAGCGCCCGCGCGCCCATGCCGGTGACGGTCGTGTCGAGCACGGCCAGGAGCGTTGCGCCCGGATTGCCGCTGAGGCTGGAATCGAGCTCCAGGTTGCGGCGCGTGGCCGCGTCCAGGCTAAGGGCTTCGTCTTGCTCCTCGACCTGCAGGGCGCGGATGTGCGGCAGGGCCGTGCGCTGGGTGTCGCGCACGTACTGGAGCAGGGCGCCGGCGGCGCCGATCGCCAGTGGCATCTCATCGGCCCCGAAGCCGCGCAGGTCGATGGTGCCGAGCTGGTCGGTGAGGAGGCGCGAGGCGGCCGCGAGCTCGAAATGCCAGGCGGCGCGCTCCCGCCGCACGGTCGTGTCCGGGACGGCCGGCGCCGCGCCGGCCTGGTCCTCGCGCAGCAGCAGTTCGGCGGGGCGCAAGCGCTCCAGCTCGGCGGCCAGCGTGGCCGGGCCGCGCGATTCGAGGATCGTGAAGCGGCCGGAGCTCAGCTCCAGCCACGCCAGTCCAAAGCGCTCGCCCTCGCGCAGCAGGGCGGCGAGCAGCGTGGCGCGCCCCCGCTCGAGCAGGGCCTCTTCGGTCACCGTGCCGGGGGTGATGACCCGCACCACCTGGCGTTCGACCGGGCCCTTGGCCTTGGCCGGATCGCCCATCTGCTCGCAGATGGCCAGCGACTCCCCGCGCCGCACCAGGCGTGCCAGGTAGGACTCGGCGCTGTGCACCGGGACACCGGCCATCGGGATGGGCTCGCCCGCCGATTGCCCTCGGGTGGTCAGCGCAATATCGAGCAGGGCGGCGGCGCGGCGGGCGTCCTCGTAGAACAGCTCGTAGAAGTCGCCCATGCGGTAGAACAGCAGGGTGTCCGGGTGCTGGCCCTTGATGCGCAGGTACTGCTGCATCACGGGTGTGTGCGCGGCGAACACGGGGGTGGGGCTGCTGGCCATGGGCCGCGAATCATACACAGGGCGTCGTCAAAACCGGCTCATGTTGCAGTGCAACGGCCGCCCCGGCGTATAGTTTCGCCCTTGGGCGAGGGCCCGGATCGGAGGCACCCTATGACCAGGCTGGCCGAGCAGGCAGGCCGCGCGCTGCGGGCCGCGCAGCTGCGCGTCGCCACGGCCGAGTCCTGCACCGGCGGTGGCATCGCCACCGCGCTCACCGACGTACCGGGCAGCTCGAACTGGTTTGAGCGCGGCTACGTCACGTACTCCAATGAGTCCAAGGTCCAGGACCTGGGGGTCGACGCCCAGGCGCTGCTGCGGCACGGCGCCGTCAGCGCCGCGGTCGTCGAGCAGATGGCCGCTGGCGCGCTGCGCGCCAGCGGCGCGGATCTGGCCCTGGCCGTCAGCGGCATCGCCGGTCCCGACGGCGGCACGCCCGAGAAGCCCGTGGGTCTGG
The DNA here is from genome assembly GCA_035261025.1 of Steroidobacteraceae bacterium. Classification (GTDB taxonomy): domain Bacteria; phylum Pseudomonadota; class Gammaproteobacteria; order Steroidobacterales; family Steroidobacteraceae; genus FEN-1191. The sequence continues at coordinate 9,838 of DATFUG010000071.1, forward strand.
TGTACTTCGCCGTGCAGCGCCGCGGCGGCCCGGCCGAGATCTCGCAGGGACACTTCCCGGGCGATCGCGCCGCGGTGCGCAGCGCGGCCGTCAACAGGGCCTTGCAATTGATCACCGCCGCCGCGCTAACGGGTCCTGGTGAGCGCGAATCAGCGACTAGCGGCAAGATTTAGCGCGCGCGCTGCGCGCTCGATATGGGATAATTCCGCTCACTCCAACAGAGGGAATGCCACGGCATGGAAGACAATCGCAGGAAGGCGCTTGCCGCCGCACTGGGCCAGATCGAGAAGCAGTTTGGCAAGGGTTCGGTGATGCGCCTGGGCGACGCCCCGGCGATCTGGGACATCGATGCCGTGCCCTCCGGCTCGCTC
>DATFUG010000072.1:0-3912 GCA_035261025.1 Steroidobacteraceae bacterium
GCGCGCGGCGTGGGCGGAATCTTCTTCGATGACCTGAATGCCGGGACACCTGTGTTCGGCATGCCGTGGGAGCGGTGTTTCGAATTCATGCGCGCCGTCGGCACGCAATTCCTGGGCGCCTACCGGCAGATTGCCGAAGCCCGGCGCGCTCTGCCCTATGGCGAGCGCGAGCGCCGCTACCAGCTCTATCGCCGCGGGCGCTATGTCGAATTCAACCTGGTGTTCGATCGCGGCACGCTGTTCGGCCTGCAGTCCGGCGGGCGGAGTGATGCCATCCTGGTGTCGATGCCGCCACTGGCGCAGTGGGCCTATCGCTCGCCCGATGCGGAGCTCGACGCACGCCTGCTCCCCTTTCTCACGAGCGGCCGCGGCCGCGATTGGCTCGGGAGCGGTGCCGTGACGTCATGAATCCGCTCGTCCTGGGCATCACGCTGCCGGAAATCGAGCAGGCCGCGAAACTCGTGCATGACACCATGCCCGCGACACCTCAGTACGCCTGGCCGAAGCTGGCGCGGCGCGCCGGCTGCACCGTGTGGGTCAAGCACGAAAATCACACGCCCACCGGCGCCTTCAAGCTACGCGGGGGCCTCATCTACATGGACCGCTGGTCGCGCGCGCGGGGCGGGGCGAGCGGCATCGTCACGGCAACGCGCGGCAATCACGGCCAGTCGATCGCATTCGCCGCGAACCGCGTGGGCGTCCCCGCGACGATTTACGTGCCGCACGGGAATTCTCCCGACCAGAATTCCGCGATGCGCGGCTTCGGGGCGCGGCTGGTCGAGACCGGGCGCGACTTCGACGAGGCCAAGCACGCCGCGCAGCAGGCGGCCGCCCAGGAGGGCCTGCATTTCGTACCCTCCTTTCACCGTGATCTGGTCGTCGGCGTCGCCAGCTACGCACTGGAATTCCTGCGCGCAGTGCCCGCGATGGAAACCGTCTACGTCGGTATCGGCATGGGCTCAGGTATCGCCGCGCTGATTGCGGTGCGTGATCTGCTCGGCCTGCGTGTCGATATCGTCGGAGTGGTCGCGTCCCGGGCCCCCGCGGCGGCCCGCTCCTTCGCCGCCGGCAAGCCGGTGATGACGGCGACGGCGGAGACTTTTGCGGACGGCATCGCGACCCGCGAGCCCACCGATGAAGCGGTCGCAATCACGTGCCGGGGCGCCGCGCGCATCGTCGAGCTCAGCGAGGATGAAATGGCCGAAGCGGTGCGGATCTATTTCGATGATACGCACCAGGTCGTGGAGGGCGCCGGCGCCGCGCCGCTTGCCGCGCTGCTGCGCGAGCGGGATCGCCAGGCGCAGCGCACGGTCGGCGTGGTCTTGAGCGGCGGCAATATCGAGCGCGCGCGATTCCTGGAAATCCTGAGCGGCGCTACACCCGCGGCGATCGCGCCGCGCACCTGAAAAAAAGCCCCGCATTGCGGGGCTTGTAATTTTCAGAATCGACCCGGTCTGTCACGGGCAGCCAGCTAAGTTACCGGACTGGCACGCCTGGCAATTTGCCGCCCCCGAAACTGCGGGGTGCTGCGCGTCAGTTCGCGCTTGGTCGTACCCGGCCACTGAAAACGTCGGTGGCCTCATCCTTAGGTCGCCCGGACAGCCAGATTTCTGCAAATTCTGTGCTGTTCGTTTTTCGCATCGCCACCGTGGCAACGCGATACAGCTCCTAGCATAGATTCTCCAGGTCGGAAAATCTACACCAAATCATCAGTTTGAAGGTCTTATTATGTCGTCTTTCGACGACGGTTTTCGCCTGCGGGAGCGGCCCTTGTGGCCCGGATCACACCGCCGGAGCGGGCAGCAGTCCACGCAGCCGCGCGAAGGCCGCGACCTCGATCTGGCGGATCCGCTCGGCCGACACGCCGTATTCCGCGGCCAGTTCATGCAACGTGGCCTTCGGATCGCTCAGCCAGCGCCGCTGGATGATGGACCGGCTCCGCTCATCCAGGGTCTTCAGGCCCGTGGCCAGCTGCGCCTGTGAATCGCTGTCCCAGTCCGAGTTCTCGACCTGTTCGGCCGGATCAGCGGCAGGTGCGCTGAGGTAGGCGGCCGGTCCGTAACCGTCTTCTTCCTCGCTGGACGGCAGCGGGTCAAAGCTCATGTCATGGGCCGCCAGGCGCTGTTCCATCTCGGAGACTTCCGCGGCGGGGACGCCCAGATCCTGCGCCACGGCGCGGGTCTCTTCGGCGCTCAGCCAGCTCAGGTTCCGCTTGACACGGCGCAGGTTGAAAAACAGTTTCCGCTGGGCCTTGGTGGTGGCGATGCGCACCAGCCGCCAGTTGCGCAGGACATATTCATGGATCTCCGCGCGGATCCAGTGCACCGCGAAGGACACCAGCCGCACGCCCACGGCCGGATCGAAGCGCTTCACGGCCTTCATCAGCCCGACGTTGCCTTCCTGGACCAGATCGCTCACCGGCAGCCCGTAGCCGCTGTAGCCGCGCGCGATGTGCACGACGAAGCGCAGGTGCGAGAGCACCAGCTGGCGGGCCGCATCGAGGTCATTGTCCTCGCGGAACCGCCGCGCCAGATTCTGTTCCTCTTCGCGGCTGAGCACGGGTACGCGGCCGACCCGCTCCACATAGGCGTCAAAGCTGCCGAGCGGTCCGGCAACGCCGAAGTCGAGAGGTCGCGCGAGCAGGGCCGTTTGTGCAGTCATGGAGTCTCCTTGAGATTCAGCACGACACGATTTTAGCACTCCGCGGCTTTGAGTGCTAAGGGCGCAGAAGGGTTCCGGGCATCTAATTTAAAGTAAAAAAATCAAAGACTTATCCAGAACCCGGTTCTACCCGTGCGAGATGGCGGGCGGCGGCCAGCCAGGACCCGAGCCAGCCCAGGAAGGTGCCCATTGCCAGCAGGTACTCCAGGTCCCTCAAGGAAGGGCCCGCCAGCAGGAAGCGGCTGCCGTAGCTTTGCGCGAGCTGCGCCGCGGCGGGCGCCAGCGCGCGGAGCGAGGCCTCGACGACCAGCCAGGCCGCCAGGCCGCCGAGCAGGCCGTAAAGCGCGCCGGTGTACAGAAACGGCCGGCGCACGAAGCCATTGGTTCCGCCGACGAGTTTGGTGACCTCGATCTCGGCGCGCCGGTTCTGGATTTCGAGCCGGATCGTATTGCCCACCACGGCGACCACTCCCACCCCGAGGAGCGCGGCCGCGAGCAGCAGCGAACGGCGCAGCAGGTTCAGGATGGCGTTGAAGCGGGCCACCCACGCGCCGTCGAGCTGGACCGATTCCACCTCGGGCCAGGCCGCGAGGTAACGGCGGAGCGATTCCATGTCGGCAGGGCTGGCATTGGTCGCCAGCGGCGTGATCGCGAGGACGTTCGGCAGGGGATTGCCCTCGAGCGCATCGAGGGCGGCGCCAAATCCGGACTGCGTCCGAAACTGCGCCAGGGCCTGCTCCGCCGTGATCAGGGTCACCGTGCCGACGCCCGCGCGGGCTCGTGCCGTGTCCGCGAGCTGTTGCGCGCGCTGCTCCGAGATGCCCGTGTGCAGGTACGCCGAGAGCCCCACCGCCCCGCTGAAATCGCTGGTCGCGCCGCGCACATTGCGCACCAGCACGTCCAGGCCCAGCGGCAGCGAGAGCGCCAGTCCCATCACCACCACCGTGAACACGGTGGCGAACGGGGCGCGAGCCAGGTGCCCGGCGGAGGACACCAGGGCGTGGGCGTGGCGCACCAGGTAGCTGGCGGGGCCGAAGCTCACCGGCGCGCCTCGATCGTCGGCAGCACGGTGTCCGGGTCCCCTGCGATGCGGCCGTTCTCGATAACGATGGCACGAAGCCCGGATTCCTTGACCAGGTGCAGGTCGTGCGTCGCCACCACCACCGTGACGCCGACCTCATTGAGCCGGCGAAACAGCGTCATCACTTCGGCGGCCAGGACCGGATCGAGATTGCCGGTGGGCTCATCGGC
>DATFUG010000073.1:0-3802 GCA_035261025.1 Steroidobacteraceae bacterium
GGTCTCGATCGCGCCCGGTGCGACGATATTTGCGGCAATTCCACGAGGTCCCAGTTCCTTGGCCATGTAGCGGGTGAGGACTTCCATTGCGCCCTTCATGGCGGCATAGGCGGCGTAGCCGGGCAGTGAAAAGCGCGCGAGACCCGAGGAGAGGTTCACGATCCGGCCGCCATCTGCGATCAGCGGCAGCAATGTCTGCGTAAGGAAAAAGGCGCCCTTGAAGTGAATATTCACCAGCTCGTCAAATTGCGCCTCCGTCGTCGCCGCGAAACTGGCACGAATGCCAATACCGGCGTTGTTGACGAGGAAGTTGATTCGCTCTCGCTGCCAGTGCGTCGTGAGAGTTTGGCGCAGCTGATCGGCAAAGGCCGGGAAGGTGCTGCTGTCCGCCACATTGAGTGGCAGGGCAACGGCGCGGCGCCCCGAGGTTATGATCTGGCCTGCAACCGAGTCTGCTTCAGCGCGATTGCGCAGGTAAGTCAGTATCACGTCCGTGCCGCGTTCGGCGAGTTTCAGCGCGGTGCTCTTGCCAAGGCCACGACTGCCGCCGGTTACCAGCGCGATGGGGGTTGGTGAATTCATGGGTAGTCCTCCGGACAGAGCAATATTCCGCGAATCGTTTTCCTGCTTCAGCTGAGCTCATCCGGCATCCCCGCCTTGCGGCGGGCAATGTAGTCGCGCAGCGCCTCGTCGGTCGCCGCCCCGAGCGGCGGCGCCTCGTAGGATTCCAGCAGTGATTTCCAGCGCCGGTTGGCGCGCCTGAGCTGGTCGACGGAGCCTTCCGCGCTCCATTGCTCGTAGGAATTGTTGTCGGCAAGTTCGAAGTCGTGGAAGGCGTGCTCGTAGTTCGCCATCGTGTGCGCCGAGCCGAGGTAATGCTTGCCCGGGCCGATTTCCCGGAACGCTTCCAGCGCGAAGCCATTGGCGTCGAGACTCAGTCCCTTCGCGAGCGTGTGAAAGCCGCCCAGCTGGTCGACGTCCATCACGAACTTCTCGTAGGACATCGCCAGTCCCGCCTCGAGCCAGCCCGCTGCATGCAGGACGAAATTGGCGCCGGCCATGAAGGCTGGCCACATCGAGTTGGCGCTTTCGAAGGCCGCCTGCGCGTCTGCGACCTTCGATCCGCACAGGTTCCCGCCGCAGCGAAGGGGCACCTGGAGCCGGCGCGCGAGCTGGCCGATCGCGAAGTAGGCGAGTGCGGGCTCCGGAGTGCCGAAGGTCGGCGCGCCGCTCCGCAGCGACATCGAGGAGAGGAAATTGCCGAGGATCACGGGTGAGCCGGGCCGCTCGAGCTGGGCGAGCGCGACACAGAACATCGCCTCGGCGTAGCACTGGGCGAGCGCGCCCGCGGTGGTCACGGGTCCCATCGCGCCGCCGAGTATGAATGGTACGCACACCGGCGCCTGGTTCGCCGCGGCGTAGGTGCGGATGACGCGGCTTGCCTCGCCGTCGAGCACCAGCGGCGAATTGACGTTCACGTTACCGAGGATCACGCAGTGGTTTGCGACGAACTCCCTGCCGAACAGGATCCGGCACAGCTCGATCGAGTCCGCGGCGCGCGCGGCGGTCGTGACCGAGCCCATGAAGGGTTTGTCCGAGTAGCGCATGTGCGCGTAGACCATGTCGAAGTGCCGTTTGTTGACCGGCACATCGACCGGCTCGCACACTGTGCCGCCGGAGTGGTGGAGCCAGGGCGAGAGGTAGGCGAGCTTGACGAAATTGTGGAAGTCCGCGAGCGTGCCGTAGCGACGACCGCCCTCCAGATCGGTCACGAAGGGCGGGCCGTAGGCCGGCGCGAACACCGTGTGATTCCCGCCGATCTGCACGCTGTGGGCCGGATTGCGCGCGTGCTGGGTGAATTCCTGCGGCGCTGAGCGGCGCACGAGCTCGCGCGCGAGGCCGGCCGGCACGTGGATCCGCCAGTCGCCGGCAATCTTTGCACCCGCCTTGCGCCACAGAGCGATCGCCTCGGCGTCGCCGCGGATCTCAAAGCCGATCTCCTCGAGCAGGATATCGGCGTGACGCTCGATGGCCTCGAGCCCCTCGGGCGACAGGAATTCGTAGGGCGGCAGCTCGCGGGTGATGTAGGCCGGCGCCACCGGACGCTGGGCCCTGGCTTTCTGCCGCGCCTCGCGGCCGCTCGGTCGGGCGCGACGGGCGGCCGGATCGCTCTCGGACATGCGCTGCTCTCCTGCTGGCGGGACATTCTTTACCGAAGGCCCCGCCTGTCAACCGGAATTCTGCTGCAAACCGAGGCCCGCATTGAAAATGCACCCGTGGAAGGGGCTTAATATCCGCCATGACCGCAGACGAGTTCAGATCCCTCGCCATGGCGCTGCCGGGCGTGATCCAGGCCGCTCACCAGGGCCACGCGGACTTTCGCGTGCGCGGCAAGATCTTTGCGACGCTGGGCTACCCGGATGACCAATGGGGCATGGTGCGGCTCGCGCCTGAGGAGCAGGCCAAGCGCGTAAGGCAGGCGCCCGCCGTGTTTGTGCCGGCCAAAGGGGCGTGGGGCGAGCAGGGCAGTACGCTGGTGAACCTGCAGGCGGCCACCGCAGAAACTGCGCGGCCGGCGATGCGCGCGGCGTGGGAGCGGCTGGTGCGGGAGGAGACGGCGGCTCAGGGGAAGCCCGGCGTGCGCAAGAAGCCGGAGCGGCCGAAGAGGATGAAGATCTAGGGCAGGCGAACGCGCAGATTCCGCGCGCCCCTGCATCCAAACCAACGGCGCGCCGTGGCGTGGCTCGGTGCGGTGGGACTGCTGGTGTGCGTGACTCCAGGGGCGGTCAGATTCACCCTTATACTCGGCGGCTCGTTTGGAACCGCCCTGGCTGCACCGTGGCTCTGGGTGCCGGCACTGCCGCTGGCTTTCTGGGTGTAGCGCCGGGCGCGTATCCTGGCCTGAAAGGGCGCCGCAAGGAGGATCCCATGAACGTCGGAGTGATCGGTTCCGGGGCGGTGGCGCAGACGCTGGCGGCCGGCTTCATCAGGCACGGCCACCCGACCATGTTGGGAACGCGCGATCAGACCAAGCTGGCGGACTGGGCCGCGGCGCATCCAACGGCCAGGCTGGGCAGTCCCGCCGAGGTCGCGGACTTCGCTGAGGTCGTGGTGCTCGCCGTCAAGGGAAGCGCTGCGGAGGGCGTCGTGCGGCACCTCGGCACCGCGCTGAATGGCAAGGTCGTCATCGATGCGACCAACCCCATTGCGGACCTGCCGCCCGAGAACGGGGTCATGAAATTCTTTACGACCCTGGATTTCTCACAGATGGAGCAGCTGCAGCAGGAATGCCCTGGCGCCCGCTTCGTCAAGGCCTTCAACTCGGTCGGGTCAGTCAAAATGGTGAATCCGCAGTTCGCGGGTGGCAAACCGACCATGTTCATTTGCGGGAGTGATGCCGCCGCCAAGCAGACGGTGACCGGCATCCTCAGTCAGTTTGGCTGGGAGACGGCGGATATGGGCGGCGTTGAGTCGGCTCGCGTCATCGAGCCCCTTTCCATACTGTGGTGTATCCCGGGGTTCCTGCGCAACGAGTGGGCGCACGCTTTCAAGTTGCTGCGGTAGGGTGCGGGGAGCCCGAGGGGGCTCCCGCGCGGACGACTCCTAAGCCGCGGCGGCCATCGCAGCCACCTCGCGCTCGAGGGCCTTCGGGCTGGCCAGGAATGCACTGCCCATCCCCTGGCTCATCGGATCCGGGAATATTTCCTCGGTGCCCGACTCGATCCCCGCGACGATTGCCCGTGCGGCATCGGCCGGCGAGGTCTTCGGCAAGGTGATGCCGGCGGCCATGCGCGTGTCAATG
>DATFUG010000074.1:0-18272 GCA_035261025.1 Steroidobacteraceae bacterium
GCAGGCGCTTGCCGGTGCGCAGGTAGAACGGGACACCCGCCCAGCGCCAGTTGTCGATCTCTGCCTTGATCGCCACGAAGGTCTCGGTACTGCTGCCGGCGGGCACGCCCGGTTCATCGGCGTAGCCTGGCACGGCCTTGCCCTCGATGCTGCCGGCGCGATACTGGCCCCGTACGGTCTTCTGCTCGACGTTTTCGCTGTCGATCGGGCGCAGTGCGCGCAGCACCTTGAGCTTTTCATCCCGCACGGTATCGGCATCCGAACTGGCGGGCGGCTCCATCGCCAGGATACACAGCAGCTGCAGCAAGTGGTTCTGCACCATGTCGCGCAGCGCTCCGGTTTCATCGTAGAACTTCGCGCGCCCTTCGACACCGAGATGCTCGGCGACCGTGATTTGCACGTGGCGGATGCGCCCGCGACGCCACAGCGGTTCAAAGAGCGCATTGCCGAAGCGCAGCGCCAGGAGATTTTGCACCGGCTCCTTGCCGAGGTAATGATCGATGCGGTAGATCTGGTTCTCCGCAAAGCTGCGCGCGACTTCCTCATTGATGCGTGCCGCGGAGGCGCGATCGGTGCCGAGCGGCTTCTCCAGCACGACGCGCGCGGCGGGCGTGGCAACTCCTGCTGCGGCCATGTTGCCGGCCGTGGCCACGTAGAGGCTGGGTGAGGTCGACAGGAACCAGACGCGGGTCTGTTCATCCCGGTCGGCGATCCGGCGCTTGAGAGTCCGGAAGTCCTCTGCGCGGGTGGCGTCCACCTGCTGGTAATCAAGGCAGGTGGCAAACTGTGTCCAGCGCGCTTCGCTGAACTCGGTTCCCGACAGGTGCTCCCGGCACTGCCCCGCCGCGCGCTGGATGTAATCGCTCCGGCCGAGGGCCGTGCTCGCGCAGGCGAGAATGCGCGCGCGCTCGTCAAACTGGCCATCCACAAAGCGCTGATACAGGGCCGGGATGAGCTTGCGCATCGCCAGGTCGCCCGTGCCCCCGAAAAGTACAAAATCAAAAGGATTGAGCGCTTGCACTGTCTTTCTCCGTCGACACGGATCATTTCGTGTAGCTAAACTACTATATAACCTGTAGCGGGTACCTGCAAAAGGTTTTTTCTGTGCCTATTTAGGCTGTTGCCTGACACTCCGTATTATGACAAACGACGCTTGCCAAACGCTTTGGACGGAGTTTTACTACGCATTGTGACCAGCCCTGTCGGCCTGCATCCCGTCTTGCGAAGCGTAACCGAGCGCGTGCGTTCGCGCAGCCTCGACGCGCGCCGTGAATACCTGGATCGCATGGCGGCGGGCGGACGGGACGGCAGCGCGCGCCAGCGCCTCAGCTGCACGAATCTCGCGCACGGCTTCGCCGCCTCCTCTCCCGCCGACAAGCAGTCCCTGCGCCAGTTGCGCTGGCCGAATATCGGCATCGTCACGGCCTACAACGACATGCTCTCGGCGCACCAGCCCTTCGAGCGTTACCCGGGCGTGATCCGCGATGCGGCGCGCGAAGCCGGCGCCACCGCCCAGGTGGCCGGAGGCGTCCCCGCCATGTGCGATGGCGTGACCCAGGGCCAGACCGGCATGGAGCTGTCGCTCTTCAGCCGCGAGGTGATCGCACTGTCCACCGCCGTGGGACTCTCGCACGGCATGTTCGACGCCACGCTGTGCCTGGGCGTGTGCGACAAGATCGTGCCCGGCCTGCTGATCGGAGCGCTGAGTTTCGGTTCGCTCCCAACGATCTTCGTGCCGGCCGGCCCGATGACTTCGGGGCTCCCGAACCAGGAGAAAGCGCGTATCCGCCAGGCGCATGCCGAAGGCCGCATTGATCGCACCGCGCTGCTGGAATCCGAGTCGCAGAGCTACCACGACGCAGGCACCTGCACCTTTTATGGCACCGCCAACAGCAACCAGATGCTGATGGAGATCATGGGCCTGCACCTGCCCGGCAGCGCCTTCGTGAATCCGAACACGGCGCTGCGCGAGGCCCTGACGCGAGCGGCGGCGCAGCGTGCGGCGCAGATCTGGGCGCACGGGAATGATTACCGGCCGCTCGCGCAGATCGTCGATGAGCGCGCCATCGTCAATGCCATCGTCGGCCTGCTCGCCACGGGCGGGTCCACCAATCACACCATTCACCTGGTCGCCATGGCGCGCGCGGCGGGCATCAGCATCGACTGGGACGACTTCAGCGCCCTGTCGGCCGCCGTGCCCCTGATCGCGCGCGTCTATCCCAACGGCAGCGCCGACATCAACCACTTCCACGCCGCCGGCGGTACGGCTTTCGTGATTCGCGAGCTCCTCGCCGCCGGACTCCTGCACGCCGACGTGCGCACCGTGAACGGTACCGACCTCCACGCCTACACGCAGGAACCCTGGCTTGATACCGGCAAGCTTAGCTGGCGCGACGGCCCTGCTCAGAGCGGCGATCCTGAGGTCCTCCGTCCGGTGGCCGATCCCTTCAGCACCGACGGGGGGCTGAAGTTATTGCGGGGGAATCTCGGCCGCTCGGTGATCAAGGTCTCGGCGGTCAAGCCCGAGCGCCGTTGCATCGAGGCGCCGGTGCGGATCTTCGATTCACAGGAAGCCGTGAGCGCGGCGTTCAAGGCTGGCGAACTGCATCGCGACGTCATCGTCGTGGTGCGTGGCCAGGGTCCACGCGCCAATGGCATGCCTGAGCTGCACAAGCTCACACCCGCCCTGTCGGCCCTGCAGGCCAAGGGCCACAAGGTGGCGCTGGTCACGGACGGCCGCATGTCCGGGGCCTCCGGCTCCGTACCCGCGGCCATCCACGTGTCGCCCGAGACGCATTGCGGTGGGCCGCTGGGAAAGCTTCGCGAGGGCGATGTGGTAAAGCTCGACAGCAATGCCGGGAGCCTCGAGGCGCTGGTCAATGAGGAAGTCTGGGCCCAGCGTGCGGTCGAATCGCCGCACTCACACAGGCAATTCGGCATGGGTCGCGAACTGTTCGCCCTGTTCCGTGCCCACGCCGCCAGCGCCGAACAGGGCGGTGGCATCTGCGCACCACCGCCTTAGCCGTTCGGGCCCGATCCATCCACTGACCAGGTTCATACAGATGAAGATGAGAGACATCATGGCGCGTGCGCCGGTCATTCCGGTGCTGACCATCGAGCGTGAGGCCGATGCCGTGCCGCTGGCGCGCGCCCTGTGCGCTGGTGGCCTCACGGTGCTCGAGGTCACGCTGCGCACCGATGCCGCACTGGCGGCCATCAAGGCCATGCGCAAGGCCCTGCCGCAAGCGATTGTGGGGGCCGGCACGCTGACGCGCCCTGAGGACTTCGAACGTGTCGCCGCTGCCGGAGCGCAATTTGCGGTCACTCCCGGACTCACCGAAGAGCTGGCCGTGGCCGGCCGCCACGCGGGCTTTCCGCTGCTCCCGGGCATTGCCACCGCATCCGAGCTGCTCGCCGCGTGCGCGGCGGGGTACAGCGCACTGAAATTCTTCCCTGCCGAACCGGCCGGCGGAACCGCGATGCTCAAAGCCTTCGCGCCGGTTTTCGCCGACGTGATCTTCTGCCCCACCGGCGGCATCACGCGCGAGAGCGCGCCGCATTATCTGGCCCTTCCCAATGTCGCCTGTGTGGGTGGCTCATGGGTCGCGCCCTCCGCCGCGGTCAGAGCCGGCGACTGGGCGCAGATTGAGGCCCTCGCGCGCGACGCCATGAGCCTTGCACGGCACTGACGGAGCATGCGCGCCTCGCCGCGCTGCGGTAGGCTGCATCCTTCGGCGGGGAGAAGTGCCTGGGCGCCTGGTCACGCAAGTCGATTGAAACGCTCAAGCGCGAAGCGGACGGCGGCGAACGTCCGCCGCTGGTACGCTCTCTCGGCGTCCTCAATCTCACCGCCTTTGGCGTCGGCAACACGATCGGCGCCGGCATATTCGTGCTCACCGGCACCGTCGCCGCGCTTCACGCCGGGCCGGCGGTCACGCTGTCCTTCGCCATCGCGAGCCTCGCCTGCCTGTTTGCGGGACTCTGCTACGCCGAATTCGCCGCCATGGTGCCGGTCGCGGGCAGCGCCTACTCCTACGCCTATGCGACCTTTGGCGAGCTCATCGCCTGGATCATCGGCTGGAGCATCATGCTCGAGTACCTGTTTTCCGCGTCGCTGGTGGCCATCGGCTGGTCCGGCTACGCTACCGCATCGCTGGCCGACCTGGGTCTCCACCTGCCTGCAGTGCTCTCCGGTGCGCCCTTCAAAGCCGGTGACGGCCTGCACGTCGTCGCCACCGGCCGCTGGATCGACCTGCCGGCGGTGCTGATCACGCTGGCCTGCACGACGTTGCTGATCATCGGCACGCGACAGTCCGCGATCGTCAATTCCATCATCGTGGGGATGAAGGTGCTGGCGATCGTGGTGCTGATCATCGCCTGCGTGCAATACATTGACCCGCACAATTGGCAGCCTTTCATTCCGGCCAATACCGGGCACATTGGTGATTTCGGCTGGTCCGGCGTGCTGCGCGGTGCAGGCATCGTGTTCTTCGCCTACATCGGCTTTGACGGCGTCTCCACCCTAGCCGAGGAAGCCCACAATCCGCAGCGCACGATGCCGTTGAGCCTGTTCTTCTCGCTCGCGATCTGCACGGCCCTCTACATCGCCGTCAGCCTGGTGATCACGGGCATCGCCGACTTCCACCAACTGAACGTCGCCGACCCCCTCTACAAGGCCCTTAGCCTCGCGCACGCGGATCTGCGCTGGCTGAAGATTCTGGTGGGCGTCGTGGCCGTGTTCGGCCTGATTTCGGTGATCCTGCTGAGCCTGCTGGGGCAGATCCGGATCTTCTACGCGATGGGCCGTGATGGCCTGCTGCCGCCGATCCTGGCGCGTACCAACGAACGCTTTCACACCCCGCACGTCGGCACACTGGTCACGGGAGCACTCTCAGCGCTCACGGCCGGGCTGGTTCCGCTGGACCTGCTGGGAGAACTGATCTCCATCGGGACGCTCATGGCATTTGCCATGGTCTGCGGCGGCATCATTATTCTCCGCCACAAATCACCGCAGCTGCACCGGCCCTTCCGGACGCCCTGGGTGCCGCTGATACCGGGTCTGGGAGTGCTCAGTTGCGTCGCGCTGATGCTCTACCTGCCCGCCGACACCTGGATCCGGCTGGCCATCTGGCTGGGCCTGGGGTTTGTGGTGTACTTCGGGTACGGGAGAGCGCACTCCAAGTTGCGCGAGGAGCGATGAGCGCCGGCCCGGAAAAGATCGGACCGGCCCTCGCGACCTTCCTGGTCGCCGGCAACATGATCGGTTCCGGGATTTTCCTGCTGCCGGCCACGCTGGCCACCATGGGCGGCATCAGCCTCCTGGGCTGGGCCACCGCGACGGTGGCCGCGCTCGTTATTGCGCTGGGATTTGCGCGCCTGGCAGCACGTGACCCGAAGGCCGGCGGCCCCTGCGCCTACGCGCAGGCGGCTTTCGGCCGCCACGTGGGTTTCCAGGCCTACCTGTTTTACGTGATCATTTGCTGGGTGGGGAATCTGGGCGTCGCGATCGCGGCGATTGGGTACCTGGGCGCCCTGCTACCCGGGATCGATGCCGGCTGGTACGGAGCGGCCGCGTCAGTGCTGCTGATCGCGCTGTTGACGGTCCTGAACCTGTATGGACCGCGGCGCGCCTGCCAGTTCGATGCGCTCACCATCATTTGCGGGCTCCTGCCCGTACTGCTCGTCGCGACCTTCGGCTGGCTGCGTTTCGACGCCGCGCTGTTCCACCAGTCGTGGAATCCAGGCCACCTCTCAATCGGCACGGCGCTGCCCCGCTCCTTGCTGCTGGTCTTCTGGGCCTTCCTCGGGCTCGAGAGTGCCTCGATTGCGGCGGCCGTAGTCGAGCGGCCCGAACGCAATGTCGCTCTGGCCACCGTCAACGGCGTGCTGCTCGCGGCGCTGGTTTACATCGCCGCATCCGCCGCGATCTTCGGCCTGGTGCCCGTGGGTGTGCTGAGTCACTCGAATGCACCCTTTGCGGACGCGACGCGTGTGCTGCTTGGCACCGCTGCAGCGGGACTGGTCGCCCTGGCCGCACTCATCAAGACCGTCGGCACCCTGTCCGGCTGGATCCTGCTGGCCGCGCAGACGGGCCAGGCGGCCGCCGCGCAGGGCTTCCTGCCCCGCCGGCTCATGCAGCAGGATGCGCGGGGCGTTCCGGTGCTCGCGCTACTCGTATCCAGCAGCTTTACCTGCCTGGTGGCGGTCGTGACCAAGTCCGCCACCCTGTCACTGCAATTCGTGCGGCTGGTCGACCTGTCGGTGCTGCTCTCGCTCACGGTCTACGCCGCGGCGCTGGCCGCCCTGTTCAAGCGCAGCGCCGTCGCCGGGGACAATCAGGAGATCTTCTACCGAAGCTGCGCGCTGCTGGGCATTCTGTTCTGCGCTTACGTCATCGGCAGCACGCCGGCCTACATGTTGTGGATGCTGGCAGCCCTGGTGCTCGTCATCATGGCGGTCTATGCCGCTACCATGCGCAGCGCTCCGCGCGCGACCAGCGGGTGACCAGCAGGGCGAGGTACCAGGAGTGCTCATTCGTTTCCGAGGCGTTGTGCAGGCCGGGCCCTATCGATCCCAACTGATGATAGTGGTCGCTGAGATCGGAGCGCAGGCCCACGTTAAGGCCGGTGCTCGGCCAGCCATCGCGCTTGTCGGCCGAGCGATGAAATAGTTCTGCGCCGATCTGCAGCCTGGGAAGCACCTGCCGGGTGATGGCCCAGGCGAGCAGCGTGTAGTTCCTCGAGTCACTGCCGCCATTGAAGATATGTCCGCCACCACCAGAGGTGGACCACCGCCCCCAGTCTTTCTCGATCCACACCGGAAGCAGGTGCGCACGGCAAATTGAGCAATTTGTAAGGATTTGATTTCAAAACCATGCTGCCGGGGCATTGTTGCACTGTCGTCACCACTGAGCACGACAAAGCACAGCTGAAACCCGAAAAGTAAGGCAGCCTTCTGATCATTTTAGGATGGGAGACCTTCTGGTTTTGACCAGGAGGTCGGGACTTTCGGCCGGGTTTCCGCGGACTAGAGTGGCTTTAGGACGGTGCCCACGACATCGTGGGGAGCACATCGCTACCAAAGGCCGACGTGGCGGCGCTCGCCGCTAATGCACCACAACGGACATTCCGTGCCCCACAACAAAAGGTTGCGGATATAAGCGGACAACTCCTAATGCAACAGAACATCATTGCAGATTGCCCGCTGAGCGCCGTCGAGCCGACCCTGGCCGCGCAAAGGTGGTGCACCCACTCCTGACACGCCGGAGACTCTCGGAACACACGGGCCTTAAGCGTTGCGAGACCTTAGTCCGCAGGGCCAGCTCTGGTATAAGCTGATACGGCGCATTGCCGGGCTCCGACAGCAGCGCTTAAGCTGAGTCATAGCTAAGATCCTAGATATGATCCGGCGTCGCATTAAGGCTTTGGACTTGTTGCAGCGTTGGATGCGCGCGTTGCGACAATTGTGGCGGCGGTTACCGGGCGCCGTAACTCTTGAGGGCGAATGGCGCACGGGATTGTACGAAGAGTCCGTACCGCGCAAGTTTCTCGCGCGCCGCACGCATTTCAAGCTTCACTACCACCTGTATTTGCCGCGTGACCGATTACAGGGCGAGCGGCTTCCACTACTGGTGATGTTACACGGCTGTTCGCAGGATGGCGTGGCCTTCGCGGCGGGCACCAGGATGAATGCTGTCGCGCAGGAGCACGGTTGCGCCGTGCTCTACCCTGAACAAAGTCGCACCGCCAACGCGCAGCGTTGCTGGAACTGGTTTGATCGCGAAGCGCAGCGCGGTCAAGCCGAAGCGGGATTGATCGTCCGGTTGGTGCAGGACGTTATGCGTCGAGAAGCTGTCGATGTACAACGCGTCTACGTTGCCGGAATGTCGGCCGGTGCTGCCATGGCCGAAATCCTCGCACTGCGCTTTCCCGGGTTGTTTGCCGCGACCGCACTGCACTCGGGAGTGATGTACGCGGCAGCCGACTCGGCGGGCGAAGCACTCCGCGTCATGCGCTCCGGCGCTGGTCTCTCGCCAACCGCTGTGGCGCGCCGGCTCGCGTCGGAACGTGGCCAGGAGGTCATGTTGGCGCCGGCACTGGTCATTCACGGTCGCGCCGACTCTACAGTGAATCCGCGCAATGCCGAGCAGATTGTGGCGCAGCATCTTGCTTTGGCCGGTATGGCGGGCATCGACGAGCAGCTGATCGCGCCAACAAAGGAGCTCGAGCTCGAGATTGGCGGCCGGCACATTCTTCAGCGGGACTACGTTCGCAACGGGACGCTGCTGGTTCGGATGTTGCTGATCGACGGCTTGGGTCACGCCTGGAGCGGGGGCAATGCGCAGGAGAACTTCAACGACCCGGCTGGCCCGGACGCCAGCCTGATGATAATGCAGTTCCTGAGAGGCCACCGCCTTGCGGCGCAGAGCCCAGTGTCGGCGCTCGTGACGGCACCCACCGCTACCGGCTGATCAGAGATACCAGAAGTGGTTCTGGCGTTGAGTCGCTCCCAACCATCTGACTGCTGTTCGTCAAGTCTATTGCTTTGGAGGCCAGACAAGGCCCCGAATCGAACTATTCTTTGGTTTGCAACGCTGAAGAGCAGCTGTGCGATTGTGCCAATGCGCCTCGCTGCCCGCTACGGCGTCTTGCGGTGGACCAGCATTCTTTGCAGGACGGTATCGCGCAAGACGTAGTGGTGAAAGAGCGCCGCCAGCGAGTGCAGGAGCGCCAGAATCACCAGCGCATTCGCGCCGATCTTGTGGAGCCTGCCCACGGCCGGCTTCAGTGATGGGTAGTCCGGAAGTAGTTTCGGGATACTGAACAGGCTGAAAATTGAATCGCCGCGTGCCCAAGCATTCAGGATACCGAGGAGGAGCACTGCCACAAGCACTGCGTACAGCATTGCGTGGCTCACTTTCGCCACACGACCCCAAAGAGCGCCGGACAGCGGCAAAGTATTGCCCCGGCCACTTCGCCAGATGAGCCGCCTCACCGCCACAGCCACGAGCAACAACCCCAGGATGACGTGCACGGAACGCACCGCAATCTTGGGCGCTCCTCTTGGGAACAGATCGATGACTTCCGCGATTCCCCATAGCAGCGCCACGATGACGGCCGTTACCCAGTGCAGATGAATGGTCCGGTCATCGTAAACGTTCGCGGAGGCCGCGGGCGGCGCGTGCATGGCGGATGTCATTCAGGCGGGCTGACCGCCCACGGGACCGCAGCCTTGAACAGCGACAGTCCTTCCGGGCGCAGCTGATCAGACGTTTCCTGCCACAGGAAGAAGCTCACGCGGCGCGCGGGCGCCAGAAACTCGCCGTTCATCGTCGCTCCCTTTTCATAGGCGAAGATCGCGGCCTTGTCGGGCTCTCCGAGCACGGTCGCGATGGTCGTCGCGCCCGGACCGGGCGTGCCCCAGTTCATTTTGCAATGCTCATCCGCCAGGACATTCTGGATGCCAGCGGCAAGCCCAGCGGCGAGGGGGTGCAGCGCATTGACCAGCCAGATAAAGCGCTGCTCGTCTTCAGTGCCGTAGTCCCGGCCATTCTAGAGTGCCGTCATGCCAAGTACGCCCAGCAGATCGTTCTCGAGCAGGACCATGGGTTGCATCAGATAGCGGTACTTTGCATCGACATCCACGGCATCCACCGACTCCGAAATGACGACGAGATCCTGCGACTTCGCGCTCTGGACGGGCGTGGACTCACTCGCAGGGGTGACGGCGAATCTCGGCAAACGCAGGTAGCCCATGGCGTCCTCATCGTTCCTTCTCCAGGTCTCCGGCTGGACCACGCGCTTCGGGTCGACGGCCTCAGCGCTGCGCGCCTTGTCCAGTTTCGTCTGGTTGTAGACGCACAGAGCGCCCTTGCCATGACCGGCATTCTGATCAAACTCCGCCGCCCACAGTGCCGGCACGACAGCCAACAACAGGGCGGTGGCAGCATTCTGGAGGTACCGACGCCGCAACCGGCAGCCCCGTGCGATCCAGCGCTCGAGCCACAGCACTTCAGTGAGCCGCTGGCAGGACGTTGAACCACATGATTCCGCCACCACTGCTATTGCCCTCCCCGGGGGAGACGGCCAGATACAGGCGATTCAATGACGGCACCAGCACGGCAGTCTTGGCGCCCTGGGCACTCGGCACGCGCGGCAATTGCTGGTAGTGATCAGGGTCGAGCTGCTGGTAAACGCCAAGGTAGCCTTCCCCCCCGGCAACGTAGATACGATGATTCGCGGCATCGAATACCACCTCATCGCAGCGCTCCGGCGCCTCGAAACTGGCAATCGACTCGCCCGTCAATGCATTCAGCACCACCAGCTTGCCCGGTTTTCGGGTCACAATGAATAAGCGATGATTGGCCTCATCGAAGGCCACCGGCGCGTTCTGTTCCGCCTCCTTGATTGGCCAGCGCGCGATGATGGCGTGCTTCTGCTTGTCGACGACGGCCAAGTAATTCTTGTCGGTAACGTTGATGTACAGGTGGGTGCCGTGCTGCTCGACGGCCATGGCCTCGACATGGTTGGCATCAAAGGTGACATCGCCAAAGTGCTTGCCGGTGCGCGGGTCAATCTCGGCCAACACGGACGTCTTCATGTCCACGTCCTTGCCGCCGGTTACCACATACAGGCGATTTCGCGGGGCGTCATAACCAACCGAATCGGCTCCTGGTACCAGCTTGATCGATCCAATGACCGTGAATCTCGTGCCGTCCAGTACCTTGGTCATGCCAGGCCCGCTGTCGGTGACCAGCAGTCGATTCATGTCCGGAATGTAGACAATGCTGTGCGGGGTTTCGACGCCCTTGACGGTCTGCCTGTGTGCCCCACTTTTCAAGTCGAATACTTCCAGCGTACCGTGGTCCTCCGCCGCAAGAAACAGCCGGTTGCCCGACAGGTCGACGCCAAAGTGATCGAAATCGCCGCTATAACCGGGCAACTCGGTGCGGCCGGCGGCCTGCAGCGCGGCCGACGGCTGGGCGGCGGGCGCTGCGGCCATGGGTGGCGCCGCCACGCAACCCAGAACCAGGCTGAGCAGTGCATGGTGAAGAAATGGCTTGCGTAGGCAGTGCACGGTGTAACTCCTATGGTGAATTCAGGCAGGCTGAAACAGCGCTTCAAGTGACGGGATCTGATCGCGGATTTCATCCCGTATCTTCTCACCCGCACTGCGCAGCGCTTCGCGATCCGTCCCGCGCCGGTACGCAAATACCAGGCTCACGGCGCCAATGTTCTTCCCGGCCCGCTCGCGCAGTACGACCTCGACTTCAAAGCGATTGCCGGCCTCATTGATCTCCATCAGTGGCTTTTCGGCACGAATGACGCCCATGTCATCCTCATCGGCTTTCTTGCCTATGCGGCCGATGTTCGAGGCAATGATCACGAAGTCCGGTGCTGTGGGCGGCTTCACGTGCAGGGCCAGAATGAGCAACTCGGGATGCTTCTCCAGCGTCGCGTCCACCAGCCGCTGGGCAACCGGCGCCGAGGGAGGATTAGCGACGTAAGGCACGAGCTCGAACAGGTTGCCGGAATTGGTGATACGGCGGGCGAGCGCCGCCTGCACCCGCTCGGCGCGCCGCTGAAGCTTGATTTTGTCATCGCCCGGCTCGTAGCCAAAAACGACCCCGACAGCCCCGATATTGGTTCCCGACACGTCGCGCAGAACGAGTTCGGCTTCAAAGCGATTGCCTTCGGAATTGATCTCAAGATTGGGCTTTTCCGTCCTGATCAGACGCAGATCATCCTCGTCGCCCTTCTTGCCGATGCGACCAATATTCGAGGCAACGATGACATTATCTTCGGACTTCGGCACATTGGCGTGCAGCGCCAGAATCTGTATTTCCGGATATGCCGCCATCGTTTCATCGACCAGCTGCTGGCCGTAGTTATTCATCGGCACGCGCGAATCGTAGTTTGCCGGCTCGACCAGATTAGCCACATGTGAAATGCGCCGCGCGAGTTCATCGCGCACGCTGACGGCCGCAGTTGTCAACGCCTGCTGGTCTGCTCCTCGCTTGAAGACCAGCTGGACGGCAAACGCACCCACCGTGCGGCGCGAAGCGTCGAGCAACGGCAACTCGACAGCCAGCCGATCGCCGGAGCGCGTGACTTCGACCAGCGGTTGCTGGGTCTTGATCACCTTCAGGTCGTCCTGGTCGGCGACCTTGCCGAGCGGCGCCACGTTGGAGGCAATGATGACGTTTTGCGCAGCGCCCGGAGGCGTTACGTGCATTGTTACGGCGAGCAGCTCGGGATGGCGCGCGAGGGCCTGGGCCGTCAGGTATTGGGCATAGGTCTGCCCGGTCTGCTGTGCTGGCGTGACAGTGGCCACGGAAGCTGCAATCACGATGAATGCCAGTGTTCTCATTGCTCTTTCCCCCCGGTTTGTGGGTGATCGTTATACGTGAGTACTCTGACTCCATGCTGAATCCAAACTGAAAGCTTTTTCAGTCGACGGCGGAGTCGTGCGGACGGAGCAGGAGCTTGCAAGTGCCGGCGGCGACGCTCGTATAATGCTGCTCATGGACAGCGAGCCTGGCCCGTCCGCGAACGACTTCGAGGGAAACATAGAGCGGTTCAGCGGCTTCGCGCAGCTCTACGACCATTGCCGGCCGCAACCGCCGCAGGATCTGGCGCGACTGCTGGCTGCCTTCGGCGGCTTCGGTACCTTGACATTGGTAGTCGACCTGGGCAGCGGCACTGGATTGTCCACGCGTTACTGGGCCGACAAGGCACTGCAGGTGATCGGCGTTGAGCCGACTCATGACATGCGGGACGAAGCGCAGGCGGCGGGCGCCCCGGACAACGTGACCTACCGGGAGGGCTACGCGCACGCCACGGGTCTGCCCGATCGTTGCGCAGAGGTCGTGTGCTGCTCACAGGCCTTGCATTGGATGGCGCCTCAGCCGACCTTTGTGGAAGCTGCGCGCCTCCTCAGGCCCGGAGGAGTGTTTGCCTGCTGTGACTATGAGTGGCCGCCGATGACCGGGCAATGGCAGGCTGACCTGGCCTTCGAGCAGTGCCTGACTCGGATTAAAATTCTCGAACAGGAACTCGGCGTGGCGCAGCGGCTGCAGCGCTGGGACAAGAGTGGGCATTTGGCGCGCATGCGGGCGAGCGGCTGCTTTCGCTATGTCCGCGAGGCGCTCTTGCACCATGGCGATAGCGGCAACGCGGAACGCCTGATCGGACTGCTGCTAAGCCAGGGCAGCACGATGGACCTGCTGAAGAGCGGCCAGTCGGAGCAACAACTCGGAATTGACGAGCTGCGTCAGATCGCCACACGCACCCTGGGCGAGCTCTCCCGACCCTGGCTCTGGAGCGCACGGGTCTGCATGGGCGTTGTCTAGAGGCGAGTCCTATGCCGGCTCCCTGGCCGCGCGTGCACCGAGCGCCCTGGTATGGAGCGACAGCAGCACGGGCAGTACGAGCAGCACCAGCGGCAACTGCAGGACCAGCCCGGAAATGATCGCGATGGCCAGGGGTTGCTGCATGGCCGATCCGGCGCCGATGCCCAGGGCGAGGGGCAGCAGAGCGAGTATGGCGGCGACCGTCGTCATGGCGATCGGACGCATGCGATTGATGCCGGCCTGGATCAGGGCCTCGTGCGGCTCAATATCCGCGGACAGCGAGATGAGTTCGGAGACGTAGAAGATCGCGACTTCCGTGGCGATGCCCACGATCATGGTCATGCCCATCATCGAGGAAATGTTCAGCTCCGTGCGCGTGATCCACAGGCCGATCGTCACTGCGGAAAGCGCCAGGAGCGTAGTCAGCAGCATCGACAGGGCGGTCCGGAAATTCTGGTAGAGCGCCAGCAGCAGCAGGAAGACCAGGGCAACCGCCCCGGCGAACACCGCGATCAGGCCGGCAAAAGCCTTCTGCTGCTCCGCGTAGGTGCCGCCCAGTTCGAAGTAAACGCCGCGCGGCAGCATATCGGGCCTGGCGAGCACCGCCTGTACATCGCGCATGGTGGAGCCTAGATCCCGGCCGCTGATCCGTCCGGTGACGGCCAGCATCCGCTTCAGATCATCCCGATTGATCTGCGGCTGCCCTGCCACGGGCTCGAGCGTCGCCACGCGCCCCACGGGAAAGAAATGCCCATCCGGCGCGCGCAGCCTGAGCTTGAGGATGTCCTCGGCCGTGCGCCGCTCGCCGGGCGGGATCCAGGCGCGGATGCCCACGAGTTTGGGTCCGCGCTCAACCCGCGTGGTCGCGAGCGAGCCGGCGAGCAGGGCCTCGAGGCCCTGCATCGTGGCATCCGGGTCCAGGCCTTCCAGTCCGGCCTTGGCCTGGTCCACGCGGATCACCATGGCATCGCCGGCAGGCCGGATGCCGGTCTTGACCTCGACGATGCCCGTGATCTTGCCGATCTCCGCGGCCACGCGGGTGGCGCTTGCCGTCAGCACCGCCTCGTCATCGCTGAAGATCTTGATCTCGACCGGCTGCGGCACGGCGGTCAGATCGCCGATCAAGTCCTCCATGAGTTGCGCCATCTCGACTTCCAGGCCTGGAACCGTTCCTTCTACCTGCTGGCGCACATCCGTCATGATCTCTTCGATGCCGCGGCTCCGCTTCGGCTTCAGGCGCACGAAGAAATCCCCTTCATCGGCCTCCGTGATGCCACCGCCCAACTGCAATCCGGTGCGCCGCGAATAAGTCTGCACCTCCGGGGTCGCGCGCAGGATTTGCTCGACTTGGCGCAGCAGGCGGTCGGTCTCACTCAATGAAGTGCCCGGATCGCTGCGGTAATCCAGAATAAAGCCACCCTCATCCATGACCGGCATGAAGCCTGACCCCACGCTCTTGTAGGCCAGGAATGCCGCCAGCAGCAGCGGCGCGATGGCAAAGACCAGCAGGATGGGCCGACTCAGGAGCCGGCGCAGCAGCCGTTCGTAGCCGCGATGAACGCGTTCGGTGAACGCTCCACCCTCCTCCTGATTGGCGTCCTTGTCGGTGAGGAAATGGTCGGCCAGCACCGGCACGCCGAGCCAGGCAATCAGAAAGGAGATCGCGAGGCTCGCCGCCATGGTCAGCGACAGGGCCTTGAAGAACGCACCGGTCACCCCGGACAGAAATGCCAGCGGTGCGAAGATGATCACGGTCGACATGGACGAGGCGACGAGCGGGAGGGAGAATTCCGCCGCGGCGGTCCAGACCAGGCCATGGTGTGCGCCCGCGTGTTTCCGCAGGCGGCGGATGATGTGTTCGACCATGACGATCGCGTCGTCAATGATCAGTCCCACCGCGGCCGCCATGCCGCCGAGCGTCATGATATTGAAGCTGCTGTGCAGAACCTCGAGCAGCAGCACGGTGGCAGCCAGCGTCGCAGGCACCGTAACGATGGCGATCAGCGTGATCTTGCCGTTGCGCAGGAACAGCACCAGCACCGCCGCGGCCAGGCACATGCCGATGAAGACGGCGTCACGGACGCTCTTGGCGGAGGCGATGATCAGTTCGCTCTGGTCATACCAATCGGCAATCTTCACCTCGGCCGGCAGCTGGGGCGCGTAGGCGCGCAGCTTCGCCTGCACGTCGCGCGAAATCTGTACGGTGTTGGCATCGGGTTGCTGATAGACCTGGAGGATGACGGCATCGCGCCCGTCGGCTGTAACGCGGGTCCATTGCGGAACGGTCTCGTGCGTGATCCGGGCCACATCGCCGACGCGGATCAGTCCGGCCGATCCCTTCAGCAGCACGGTTTCGGCGAGCGCCCGCTCGTCGAGCATCCGGTTATCGAGGATCGCCAGGTACAGCTTGTAGTGGTCCTCCAGCCTGCCAACGGCGCCGATCGTATTCCCGGCCGAAAGGGCTTTCGACACATCGACCAGGCTCAGGCCGCGCGCCTCCAGGCGCCCCGGATCGAGGGTCACGCGATACTCGGCCTCGGCGCCGCCGATGACGGCCACCTTGGCCACTCCTGTGACCGCCGAAAGGAGCGGCCGCAGCTGGTAGTAGGCCAGGTCGCGCAACTCCACGAGCGATTGCTTCTTGGAGGTCAGGCTGTAGGCCACGGTCGGGAATACCGTCGGATCCATGCGCCGGACCTCAAAGCTGGTGCCGGCCGGAAGGTTTGGCATCGTCCGGTTGACCGCCGATTCGATCTGCAACATGGCCGCGACCATGTCCTGGCCCCAATCAAAATTGATGGAAATATCCGCCGAACCGCGTGAGCTGGTCGAGCGGACGCTGCGCAGGCCGGGTACCGAGCGCACCGCCTCCTCGACCAGCATCGTCACTTCCGTGGCCATGCGATCCGCAGGCCGATCGCCGGCGTCAATGTTGACGACGATGCGCGGAAAGTCGACGTGCGGGAACAGGGCAACCGGCAGCGTCCAGCTGGCGACCAGGCCACCGATGGCCAGCAGGGCAATCAGCGCGATGGCGAATCGGCGCTGACCATGCATGTGCTCGACCAGACTCACGGAGGTGGATCCGTGCTCGGCTTCTCTATTTGTACCGCCATGCCGTCCGCAAGCTCGTAGTTGCCGGATACGACGACCGCATCGCCCGCCTTCAATCCGTCCGCCAGTACTTCCACGCGGTCCGCGCTGGTGATCCCCAGCTTGACTTCGTGGCGCAGGGCCGTGGCGTCCCGGACCGTATACAGCACCTGCGCATCGCCCTCGGGCAGCACGGCGTTGCGAGGCACGATCATTGCGGTCGGGTGCAGGGCGACCTGGATCGAGGCGCGCACGTGCTCGCCGAGCATCAGCGATGCCGACTCCGGCACGGGAACGCGCACATCCAGGAAGCCCGTCGCGGCATCCAGCGCGGCGCCCACCGAACGCACGTGCGAGGCGGTGGTCGCCGGATCCGGACGTTCGGACGAGGTAAGTGTTGCGGGCTGGTTGCGTGCGACCAGCGCACGATCGCCGCCCTCTACCCCTAAGCGTGCTTCACGGCCCTGGGCCGTGGCGACGGTCAGCAGAGGCGCGCCTATCAGGACCAGCGATCCCCGCGTGGCATCGATCCGCGTAATCACGCCGCCCGACAGCGCCCGGACCATGCCGTCACGGCCCAGTCCGCGGGCCTGGAGACTCTCGACCCTGGCGCGCGCGTCTGCATCCGCCTGGCGTGCCACGATCAGCTCCTGGTTGGTGGCCAGTTTCAGATCGAACCGCTCCTGCGTGGCGCTCAGCGTTTTCTCCGCGACCGCCAGGGCACTGCGCGACGTCTCCAGCAGCAGCTGGGAGTCGGGGCTGGGCGAGATTTCCAGCAACACATCACCGGCGGCGACCGGCGTCCCCGCCGTCACGTAGACATTGCGGACCAGGCAGTCATAGGGGGCCGGAATGACCTGATCGTTACCGGGCGCAGATTCGACGACACCGAAAGCCTCCAGCGTCTGCGCAATGGACCCCACTTGCAGTGGCACCAGTGTGACGCGTGCCGTCGGCTTGACCTCGCTCTCCTCCTCCGCTGAGCGGTGCAGGTACCACAACAGGCCGCCGACCAGGGCGACGACGATTACGGCAAGGGCGAGGACGCGGCGATTCATGTTATGAAGACTCAGCGGGTGATGGTGTCGGTGAGCAGCGCGCGGCCGGTGGCAATCTCCAGGCCCACACCCAGTTCGAGCAGATCCTGCTTGAGCTTGCTTTGTTCGATGCGCCGCACGCCCAGCGCGGCACGTGCATCCCGGTAGGTGATGACATCCGCATCCCCGCTGGCGTACATTTTTTCATAGCCGTTGGCGAGCAGCTGCAGGTCCGCCAACGACTCGGTGGCGCCGTCCAGCTGCGTGCGCACCACGGCCAGGTCCTCGAGGATCTGCTGCACCTGGGCACGGGCTTCCGCCACCCGGGCGACGTAGTCGTCGAACAGCTGCTGGCGGGTGGCCTTCGCCGTGGCAATGACGCCTTGCCGGCGGTCGAACACCGGCAGTTCGACGCCGATGGCCCAGCCCCTGGTCTTGATGTCACTGGTGTCGTTGGCCTTGTTGACGCTCAGGTTAATCTTGGGAAACTGCGACAGCACGGCTGAGCGCAGCGTCGATTCCTGGCTCTGGTACCCTAAGGTCAGGGCCACCAGATCCAGTCGGCGCGTCTCCAGTCCGGCCAGCAACCGCGATCCGGCCTCGGCATCGGTCACGAGCGCCGGAAAAGTCTCCGGCAACTTGATCTGCAGCGGGGCGTCCACTGGCAACCCCAGGGCGAGATTGAGTGCGAGGCGATCGGCGACCAGGTTCTGCTCAAGCGCCAAGCGGGCGCCGCGGGTCTGGGTGTACAGATCGGTGGCGGCCGTCAGATCGGCGGCCACTTTCAGTCC
>DATFUG010000075.1:0-11235 GCA_035261025.1 Steroidobacteraceae bacterium
TCAAACGGGTGGCTTCAGCCGTGGGTGAGGGCTCGATTGCGGTGTCCTTCGTTCACCGCGTACTCGCCGAGTAGATTGGCACGAAGAGGACATCATGACCACCAGTGTATGCGCTCATATTGCCGCCATCACCACGGTCAGGCACGCGCAACGCCGCGAATGCGAAGAGTGTGTGAAGATCGGTAGCCCCTGGGTTCACCTGCGCGTCTGTCAAGAATGCGGCCGAACATTATGCTGCGACGACTCGCCAAATCGGCACGCCACCAAACATGCTCACGCCACCGGCCACCCGGTGATCGCGTCGGCCGAACCCGGTGAGCGCTGGCTGTATTGCTATCCCGATGACGCCTTCTCCGAATACTGACGGCCGTGGCGGAGGTGCCAAGTGATTGATTTAAAGAAGCACTTGTGGCGCGCCTGGAGAGATTCGAACTCCCGACCCTCTGGTTCGCAGCTGACCGGGATCGCCAAATGGCAAATTGAGACACTTGTAAGGTATTGATTCATAAACCACGCCACCGGGACACTGCTGCACTGTCAGCACCACTGAGCACAACAAAGCACTACTGAAACCCGCAAATGTCACGCAACCATCTGGTCATTTTAGGATGGGAGAACTTCTGGTTTTTGACCAGGAGGTCGGGACTCTTCGACCGGACTAGACCGGACTAGACCGGACTACGATCGGGTGCGATTGAGGGCATCGGGTCAATTTGGGCTCCTAAGAGGGGCTGAAATTGTGGGCGCATGCCAGTAGATGCACCAGAATCCCGACTCGACGCCGCCATCGCTACTGCTCAATGCACCGGTTCACACGTCGATGAGATCAACAGTCCGCACGCCGACGTACGCTACGAACTGTAGTCGGTCAATACGGCCTCGGCATGACGCATACACCTTGAGTGGTTGGCAGAGAGGACTTTTCTCGCGCCACATCACGCGACTTTGCCCAGCCGCTTAATTGCACCACCGTGATCGCAGCCGGCTTGCAGACCGAAGATGTGGCTGCAGCCCGGCCTCCCCGGCTACCACCGCAACGCGGCAGTGTGCACAGGAGCATCCCAAAGCGCCGTCATTTGTGCGTCGAGGAGAGTCAAGGTCACCGAACACCCGGCCATCTCGAGGGAGGTCACGTAGCTTCCGACCAGGCTACGGGTGACCTTGAGACCGTGTTTCGCGCACTGACGCTCAGCAGCGTCGAACATAAGATAGAGCTCCGAGGATGGCGTGCCTCCAAACCCGTTGACCAAAAGCAGCGCCTCGCCGCCCGCTTCGGCACGCAGATCCTGTGTGATGGCGTGCACGAATTCCTCCGCGATCACATTTGCGGAGTCTAAGGGGACACGTCGACGGCCAGACTCCCCGTGTATGCCCACACCCATTTCCATTTCGTTCTCGCCGAGCTCAAAAGTAGGCCTGCCAACAGCCGGAACCGTGCAGCTGGTGAGCGCAACACCCATCGAGCGAGTCAACTCATTTACACGCTTTCCCAAGTTCATCAGCGCAGCGAGCTTATCGCCGCGCTCTGCCGCGGCCCCCACCATCTTTTCGACCACTAGCGTGCCCGCAACGCCGCGGCGTCCCATGGAGGAGTGCTCAGATCTCTCAATGGCCACATCATCATCTGTGATCAGTGTGCCGCACTCTTTCGTGTACGCCTCGGTCGCAAGCGAGAAATTCATAATGTCGCCTGCGTAGTTCTTCACAATGAAGAGTACTCCGCCACCACGATCGACCGTCTCAGCCGCTGCCAGCATCTGTTCGGGTGTTGGCGCGGAGAACACGTTTCCGGGGCAGGCAGCGTCCAGCATTCCGTGGCCGACAAATCCGATGTGCATGGGTTCGTGACCGCTGCCACCCCCGGAAATCAATGCCAACTTTCCGCGCGCCTTCGCCCGTTTTCGGCGCACAAACCGGAAGTTGCCGTCCAGAGCAATAATCTCTCGATGTGCCTTGGCGAAGCCGGTCAAACTCTCGGCCAGCATCGACTCCACACCGTTCATGAATTTCTTCACGGCACCGCTTCCCAACTTGCGCCGGCCTGTGCCCTAGCGCTCCTGAACCAGGCGCGCAACTCGCCGCAGCGTTTCATGCATAAGCTCGTCGAGCTCCTTGTTCTTCTTGTGATCACGCAAATCAGGCACACGCAGGCGCAACTCCCGCCAGCGCGGCTCGCCGCCCACATTTCCGGGCGCACGATGCGGATGGGCACGCCTGTAGACCGCCAAGAAACTCTCTCTTTCCGCGGCAAGAAAGTGGCAGGTCTCAAAGATGCTCTCGAGGTGATTCGCGGGGATCGGTACGCTGTACTTTGCGTTGGTGATCTGCGAAATGAAACTGCGATTCTTGCCTAGCACTTCCGCCAAACGCAGACGTGTCCCGGCCGGTCGACGTTCCAGCACTTGCTGCAAGATGCGCTTGTAATCCGCGACTGCCGAGTTATCCCCCACGGCGCGCGGCACTGTTTTCTTCACTCCGAATGCCCTTCTTCCGAGGCGTCGCTCCGATATCGAGCGATGGCGGTCTTGACGTCTGCAAGCATGGTTGGTGCGACCGACAGTCGGCGCAGACCAATGGCCAGCAGCGCGGAAACGCAACGCGGGTCACTAGCCATATCGCCGCACAGGCTGATGGGAATGTCGTGCGCATCGGCGTGTCTGACCACCTCGCGCATGATCCGAAGTACGGCCGGCTGGAGGGGATCCTGCAAGGCTGACAGGCGCCGGGAATCCCTGCTGCAGGCGGTGATATATTGTATCAAATCGTTGGATCCAATCGAGAAGAAGTCGGCGTCGAACAAGTCACAAGTGAGGGCGGCAGCGGGCACTTCGATCATGATACCCAATGCCGGCCGGCCGCAATCCAGACCTTCTTTCCTGAGTGATTCGACCGTAGTGTTGAGCGCCTGCCGCACCTGACCCAACTCGCGTGGCCACGTCACCATCGGCACCATGATCTGCAGCGGCCCCAGCGCCGCGGCACGCGCGAGCGCCCGCAGCTGCGTGCTTAGCACGGATCGATGCAGCAGGGAAAGCCGCACTCCCCGTACGCCAAGAAAGGGATTCGACTCTGAATCCGCGGTGTAGCCCGCAATGGGCTTATCAGCGCCAGCGTCCAGCAGGCGCACTGTAACGGGTCGACCCTTGGCCCAGCGGATAATTCGGCAATACTCCGCGAACTGTTTTGCCTCGTCTGTAAGGTCATCCTTACTGCGAAAAAGCAATTCGGTACGAACCAGGCCAACTCCGTCACACCAGTCCGGATTCAGGCTCGCAAGTTCGCCTCCGTCGGACACATTGATTAGCACCTGCACACGCTCCCCGCTGGCGGTCACCGCAGGGAACTCCAGGCGCGCTTCCGCGACCAGGCGGGCGGATTTTTGTGCCTGCTGACGCGCAGCGAATGCAGCTACTGTCTCTGCGTCAGGTAAAGCGATCAGCATGCCGTTGTCGGCGTCAAGCAGGACTTCACCCTGCCCGCGCAAATCGCCCCGCTCCAGACCGATTAGCATCGGCACGCCCCGAGCTCGTGCCAATATGGCGACGTGAGAACTCGCACTGCCCTCAGTAAGTGCGATGCCGCCGCCCTCCCATGTCGTCTCCAGAAACTGAGACGGCGCCAGATCCGCAGCGATAACTATAGAACCCGGGGGAATGGCAATCGTCGCCGTTCCAGCCAGGAGGCGCAAAACGCGATCACGCATGTCACGCAAATCAGACGCTCGCGCGCAGAAGTACAAGTCATCCGCGGAATCGTACTGCTGAATCTGCAACTCCATCGCATTCCACCAGGCCTGCTCCACCGGCACCTGGGCCGCGATCGCGGCGAACGCTGGTTCGGTCAGGACCGGATCCTGCAGCATGGCCACCTGAAAGGCCAGCAAGGCCTGTGCATCGGGATTGTCAGTACGCTGCTTGAGCGCCGTTAGCGCTGCGCATGCCGAGTCGATGGCTTGTCGAAGTCGCGTGCGATCACCTGGATTGCTCGCCGCTGCCGGCGTCCTTGATGGCGCGACTTCGTCCAGACTTAGCAGCGGGCCGCGGGCAAGGCCTGGGGAAGCGGACATCCCGCGCACATAGGCAGGCGAATTGGTGCTCGTCGTTGATTTCAATTGACCATTGGAATTCGTAAAATCGCTTTCCACCAACCTGACCAAGGCGCTCACCGCATCGCCAGCATCGGTGCCTTCGGCTGTAAAAAACATCATGGTCTGACCAACTGTCTTCAGGGCCATTACGCGCGCGATGCTCTTGGCGTCAATCCACGGACCATCGGCGGCTAGCCCGATCCACACCCTTGCTGAGAATCGGGTCGCGACCTGGGAGAGCAATATCGACGGACGCGCGTGCAATCCACCCTCGTGCGTGAGCACGGTGGAGCCCACGGCGCGCAGGGCGAGTTCATCCTGGCTCATGCGTCCCCTACGATCGCAGATACAGTTCTTCCGCCGCGCGCCGCACCTTCTCCAAGGGCGAACTGGCGCTCGACTCGGTCGCCGCCATCACTGATCCCTCGACAATCGGCGCGTTACAGACTACGACCCTGGTTCGCTTCTTCTCCGGCAACCGCTCGATAGCCATCTCGCTGTTGGTTTCTGCGCCACCCATATCCACCAAGATGACGACGCCTCGGTCCGACCAGGCCGCCTGCAGTGCCTTCTCGATCGCATCTACGCTCGTCCCCAGGCCACCGCCAGGATTACCCCCGCACCATGCGAGCGGCACGTCCTGGCCGACCATCTGGCGCACCATATCGGCCGCGCCCTTTGCCACATCGGGCGAATGTGAAACGATCACGATTCCGACATTCTTGTCCACAATCTGTTGCCCCTATGTGTCTGCGCCGGGCCGGGATTCGAGATGGCGACAAACGGCGCTCAGAATCAGTTCGGACGATCGGGCACCGGGATCCATGTGGCCCTGGCTACGTTCGCCAAGAAAAGCAGCCCGGCCTGTGCGCGCCAGCATCGGTACCGTCGCCTGCGCCGCGCTGCTTGCCCTCCGCCTCAGCAGCCCCAGTACGGCGGTGCCGCGAACCGAGCGCAGCTCATCGAGCACCGGCACCAGGACGTCGAGCATGGTCTTTTGACCCACGTCCGACTTACCAAGCGCCATTAGAACGCGGATCGCGTCCTCGCCCGCCTCTACGAAAGTGTTCCGGGAAAGGACGCGAGCGCCCTCCACATGCCTGCCGATGGTGACAAAGAGCTTGCCGTACAGCGGACCGGATGCCCCGCCGACAAAACGGATCAGTGTTAGACCCACTTCGCCGAGCGCTTTTCCCAGGGGCATGACCGCGATAATATCCATGCGCTCCAGCACGGCCTTGAACCCGCGCTCCAGGTTGACACCGTGGTCGGCATCTCCGATGGCCCGGTCGAGCTCTGTGAGTTCCTTGGTGTGCGCAAT
Organism: Steroidobacteraceae bacterium; assembly: GCA_035261025.1. Classification (GTDB taxonomy): domain Bacteria; phylum Pseudomonadota; class Gammaproteobacteria; order Steroidobacterales; family Steroidobacteraceae; genus FEN-1191. The sequence continues at coordinate 5,409 of DATFUG010000075.1, forward strand.
TACGACGTTGGCGATCGCCTCTATCAACTCCTTGGTCGTTTCGTCATTCGCACTCATTATTGTCCGCTTCGCGCCTATGGCTAGGCCGCGAGACGTCTCCCCGCCGCATCGAAGCACAACGGGCTACACAGCCGCACCCGCGCTCTTGCGCCAGAATGCCAGCGCCCTCCAGGGGGGACGAGAGTCACAAGTTTGTGTTCACCCACCCGCAAGTGCAGGAAGTCTTCGCCGCCCAGATGCTCCACCAAGACGACCTCGGCCGGGCCGTCGATTGCAGGAACCACCTCAATGTGCTCCGTGCGCGCGCCCACAATCGTGGTCTGCCGCGGCACGCCGTCGACCGGCAGTGCGTTGACCGGAAGAAAGTTGATCGGCGGGATGCCCAAGCGTCCCGCCACGTACATGCTAGCGGGCCGCTCGTAGATCTCCTGCGGCGTGCCGACCTGCACGAGGCGGCCGCGCTCGAGAATCCCGATGCGACTGGCCATGGTTAGCGCCTCGACCTGGTCGTGCGTCACATAGAGCACAGTCGCGCCCAGATCGGCCTGAATGTGCTTTAGCTCGACGCGCAGATCCGCACGGAGCTTCGCATCGAGAGACGACAACGGCTCGTCCATGAGATAAATGGATGGGCGCCGGATCAAGGCGCGGCCGATAGCCACCCTCTGCATTTCACCGCCTGAGAGCCGCACTGCCGAGTTCGTCAGCTTATGATCGATTCTGACGAGGCGCGCAACTTCTTCCACGCGCCGCCTGATCTCAATTTCAGGGACTCGCCGCGCTGGAGCCCGCAGGGGAAACGCCAGATTATCGAACACCGTGAGATGCGGATACAGAGAGTACTGCTGGAACACCACCGAGACGTTGCGTTGCGCCGGCGGGTCGTCCGTTACGATGCGCTCATCGAAGGAGATGTTTCCCGCGTCCGGCCTCTCCAGTCCGGCGATCAAGCGCAGCAGTGTCGTTTTTCCCGCGCCAGTCGGCCCCAGCAATACCATGAACTCTCCGTTCGGTACAGTGAGACTAATATCCCTGTTCGCCTCGACGTCGCCGAAGCGCTTCGTCACGCGATCCACTACGACTTCAGCCATTGGCAGATCCTTCAAACAACCGACTCTGCAGGGCGCCGCCCGAGACGGTATCGAACACCAAGAGACGCTCCGAGTCAAAGGCGAGCCCGACCGACTCGCCGACGTGGACATGTTGGCGCGAAGGAACGCGCGCCTTTAACTGGCCATGTTTGGTGTTGATCGTCACGATCTGCATGGTACCCATGTACTCGACGCCGAACACCTCACCGCGCATCTCGCCCGCATCACTGAAACTCACGTGCTCCGGACGAACCCCAAGCGCCAACTCGCCTTTCACGGCACCCTGACGCAGTGCGGGCACTCTAATCGTCTCGCCGTTCATCTGGACGCTCTGCTGACCGGGCGTGAGGCCGGAGGTGAACCGCAGAAAATTCATGGGCGGGCTACCGATGAATCCGGCGACATGCATGGCCAGAGGCCGGTCGTAGATGTCCTGCGGGCTTCCGATCTGAGCGACCACCCCGTGGTTCATTACAGCTATGCGATCCGCCATTGCCATCGCCTCGGTCTGATCGTGCGTCACGTAGACGGTCGTGGCACGTATGCGATCGTGCAAGGCGTGCAGCTCAGTGCACATCAAGTGGCGAAATTCGGCGTCCAGAGCGCCGAGCGGCTCGTCCATCATGCAAGCTTTGGCGCGCCGTACGAGCGCACGGCCGAGTGCCACGCGCTGGCTGTCACCGCCGGACAGGCCGGACACAGAGCGCCCCAACAAGTGCCCGATGCGCAACAGCTCGGCGACCTCCGCGACACGGCGCTTGATTTCCGCACGCGGCGCGCCCTGGCACCTAAGCGGAAACGCGATGTTCTCGTGCACCTTCATATGTGGGTACAGCGCGAATAGCTGAAATACGAAGCCGATATCGCGCTCCGAGGCCCGTTTGTAGGTCACATCCTCCCCGTCAAGCAGGATTTTGCCTCCGGTCGGCAGCTCGAGTCCCGCAATCATTCGCAAAGTGGTGGTCTTGCCGCAGCCGGAAGGGCCGAGCAGCACGAAGAACTCCCCGTCGCGGATTGTAAAGCTGGATTCGCGCACCGCCGTGAAGTCACCGAAACGCTTCTGGATGCTCTGAAGTTCGATCTCGGCCACGGCCTACTCCGGAAAGTGACTCGTGACGAGGAATGCGACGCTGCCGACCACAATAACCAAAAATGAGTAGGTGTACAGAATGAGCGCAAACGGCTGCATCAACATGAGAATGCCCGTGGCGATGACCCCCATCGAGGCGGTCTCCCAAGGTCCCCGGCGGAAGATCCTGCGATTGCCTTTGCGGTCGGTGACCTCGGTACCCGCGCCGTGTGTGCCGCTCATTTGCGTACCGCTCCGAAAGTGATTCCACGCAGCAGGTGTTTGCGCAGCAAAATGGTAAAACACAGAATGGGCACCACGAACAGCGTCGTGCCCGCGGCGACCGCTGGCCAATCCTGTCCACCCTCGCCGATGATGAACGGTATGAAGGGTGGCATGGTCTGCGCCGTGCCGCTCGTGAGCAGCACGGCAAACGCATATTCATTCCAGGCGAAGATCAGGCAGAAAACGGCGGTAGCCGCGATGCCGGTCGCCGCCTGTGGCAATACCGTCTTCACGAAAGCCTGCAGACGCGTGTAGCCGTCCACCAGCGCGGCCTCTTCGTATTCTCGCGGAATCTCGTCAATGAACCCCTTCAGGAGCCACACCGCCAATGATACGTTTACCGACGTGTACAGGAGGATCATTCCCACAGCTGTATCGATGAGTCCGAGTTGGCGGTACATCAGATAGATGGGAATCGCAACGGCGATCGGCGGCATGAAGCGCGTCGACAGGATGAAGAACATCAGGTCGTCCTTCGCTGGGACCTTGAAACGCGAGAATGCATAGGCCGCGAGCGTACCGAGGAACACCGAAAGAAAGGTCGATCCGAAGCCGATGATCAGGGAATTGAGGAGCCGCCCTGGAGTCTTCGAGGCACCGGCAATTACCATGCCACGGGAGCGCGCCAACCGGTCGCAGCGGCCGGTTGGAGGCGGCAAGCGTGCGATGTACTCGGGATCCTGACGCGAGTGAAAAGTAAACAGGTTGCAGTAACCCTCCACTGTCGGCTCCGTAAAGACCTTCGGCGGATAAGAGACCGAGTCGCTCGGCGTCTTTATGCTGGTCAGAAAAATCCACAATAGCGGCGTGATCGTGATTAGCGCATAAAGCGCCACCACCGTACCTGAGAGCGCCCGCGAGAGGGCGGAGGCCTCCACGACGCTGTGCGCGATGGCTTTGCCAATCATCGCTGCTTAACTCTGTTGAGTACCTTGATATAAATGTTGGCGGCTCCGAATACGGTCACGAACAGGAGGATCGCCAGCGCGGACGACCAGCCAGTCTGCCATTTCTCGAACGCCGCACGCTTGAGAGTGATGGACACCGTCTCGGTAAGCGAACCGGGACCTCCATTGGTCAACAGGTTCACCATGTCGAACATCTTAAAATTCTCGATGCCGCGGAATAGCACTGCGAGCATGAGGAACGGCATCACCATCGGCAGCGTCACCGCGCGAAACCGTCGCCACGCGGAAGCTCGGTCGACTTCCGCAGCCTCGTAGATGTAATCCGGAATCGACCGCAGGCCTGCCAGGCAAATCAGCATCACGTACGGGGTCCACATCCACACGTCCACGAGCACGATCGTCCACGGTGCGAGCTTCACGTCACCAATCATCTGGAACGAAGCGGGATCAATCCCCGTAAAGAAGCTGACCACGTAGTTAAAGAGCCCGCTCTGCGGCTGGAACAGGAACGTCCAGAAATTTCCAACCACCGCTGGGGAAAGCATCATCGGCAGGAGAATAATCGTGGTCCAAAAGCTGTGACCGCGAAACTTGCGATTGATCAACAGAGCGAGCCCAAAGCCCAGGACAACCTCCAGGAATATGGACCAAAAGACGAAATGCGCCGTCGTCTGCATCGAAGTCCAGATGTCCGCATCGGTGAGAATACTGACGTAGTTGGCGATTCCGACGGACTTGTATTTCATCCAGCCCATGTTCGCCTTGAAATTAGTCAGCGACATGTGGACGGTCCAGATCAACGGGAAGATGTTGATCGCCAGGAGCAGCAGCAAGGTCGGGCTGATAAACAGCCAGGCGACCGCGCGATCAGACATCCCGCCCAGTCTGGACTGAAGGCCAGACTGGGCGGGCGAGACAGAGACATTGCTCACTTGATTCATTTCTGCGTCACCCATAGTGCAACGCAGGCTCTCTGCCCCGCCTGCTCCAGCATTCCTACGGACTTAGAGAGCTGGATGTGTGGATGAATCTACCATTGCCCAGCTCCTCATGCCTTACAGCTTACCTGCGTCCTTGAAGTCTCTCGTCCAGTCCTTGACGAGGCCATCGAGCGCCTGCTGCGAGGTGCCCTGGTCGGCCACCACGAAATCATGCATGCGCTTCTGCATATCAAGCATCAGCGTCGCGTAGATGGGTTCGGCCCAGAAATCCTTTACCATGTTCATGGAGGCGAGGAAGTCGGGCGCAAACGGCGCGCTCTTCGGAAAGCTCGGATCGTTCACGACGGACTTGAGGCAGGAGTAGCCCCCAAGCGACCACCACTTCTTCTGAACCGCCGGTTGCGCAAACCACTTTACGTACTGCAATGCCGCCGCTCGATTGTCGGAGTAGGACACCACCGACAGGCCCTGGCCGCCCAGCTGGGTGTAGTGCCCGCTGGGTCCGGACGGGTTGACGAAGAATCCGATCTTGTCCGGTCCCATCGCCTTGAAGAGTCCCGGGAAGAACGCGAACCAGTTCATCTGCATCGCGACCTGGCCTGACTTGAATGCGTCCAAACCCTCGGACATGTAGGCGTTGGTCATGCCCGGGGCGGTACAGCACTTGAACAGCTGCTTATAAATCTCCAGCCCCTTGACTGCACCCGCAGAATTGACAAAGCCGTTCAAGTCGTACGATTTCTTCGGGTTGCCATAATCGAAGCCGTAGTCGTACAGGACGTTCGTCACGCCCATGGTAATACCTTCAGAACCGCGTTCCGTGAAGATATAGGCACCGTAGACCTTCTTGCCGTCGATGACTCGGTTCTGAAAGAACTTCGCAACCTGCAGGAACTCGTCCCAGGTTTTGGGCGCGGTGAGCTCGCGGCCGAACTTGGTCTTGAATTCCTTACGCAGCTCAGGCTTGGCGAACCAGTCCTTTCGATAGGTCCAGCCCACGGCGTCACCCATGGCCGGGAGCGCCCAATAATTCGGCGAGTGCTTTGGCCACTCGGAGTAACCGAGCACCGTCGCATCGACGAAATCACTCATCTTGACGCCGTTCTTATCGAAAAACTCGTTGAGTTTTACGTAGTGGCCGTTCTCGGCCGAGCCACCGATCCACTGGCTGTCCCCGATGATCAGGTCACACAGCTTGCTGTGGGAGTTGAGTTCATTGAGGAAACGATCGGCATAACTCGTCCACGGGACGAACTCGAATTTCATCTCGACACCGGACTCCGTGGTGAAGTCCTTCGACAACTCGACCAGGGCGTTTGCCGGGTCCCAAGCCGCCCAGCACAAGGTCAAGGCCTTGGCCTGCGCGGCCGAGGCCGCCACGGACAGGGCGGCCCCCAGAACCGTGACAAAAATCAATCGACGTAAATTCATCATGGACGTATCCCTCTAGTTGGTTTCCGCACTACTCCACAGCGGCAAGTCCAACGCAGCGGCGCACTGGATAGTACGCCCGTAGCGCTAGAAATCGAACCA
>DATFUG010000076.1:0-2701 GCA_035261025.1 Steroidobacteraceae bacterium
CGTCGTCGCACCGATGAACACCAGGGTGCCGTCCTCGACATGCGGGAGGAAGCTGTCCTGCTGCGCCTTGTTGAAGCGATGCACCTCATCGAGAAACAGCACGGTCGGATGGCCTGCGGCGGCCACCTGGCGTGCCCTGGCGACCGACTCGCGGATATCCTTGATGCCCGCCTGCACGGCGGAGAGGGGAATGAATTCCGCATCCGAGGCCGCCGCCATGAGGCGCGCGAGTGTGGTCTTGCCGGTGCCCGGCGGGCCCCACAAGATCATGGAATGCAGCGCGCGCGCGGCGATGGCTTCGCGCAGGGGTTTGCCGGAGGCCAGCAGCCGCGCCTGACCGACGAACTCCGCCAGCGTGCGCGGACGCACGCGATCGGCCAGGGGCCGCCAGCTCTTCAGCGCCGCTTCGGCCACTGTTCCAGCCAGGCCGCCCAGTGGCGCAGGCCCGCCAGGCACAGCGAGAGGCCCAGGGCCACGCCCAGCGCGTCCGCGTAGAAGTCGTACCAGTCCGCCTGGCGGCCCAGGCCCATCAGGCCCTGTGCGATTTCGATACCGCCGCCGAGCGCCAGCAGTCCCACGGCAAGGCGGAAGTATCCGCGCGGCGCGATCAGGCCGCCGAACCACAGGGCGAGGGCCAGGTAGGCCAGGATGTGCTCGATCTTGTCGTTCAAGTGCAGGCGCGGTAAATCGCCCGCCGGCACCAGGCTGGCGATCACGACCAGCACTGTGAGCAGCGCCCCCAGCAGGTACCAGACGCGCGCGAGGCGCAATGTGGTCATCGTCTTCACGGAATGGGTTGCGCCGTGCCGATCAGGTCGACGCCGGCCGGCGGCCGGAACCGCAGCTCAGACTCCTCTACACCCGCGTTGCGTGCGCTGCCTGAAAATTCCAGGGTGCTGGTCTGTCCGAGGCGATCGTGAATGACGAGCCTCGCCAGCACGCCGCCGCGAAATCCAAGCTCGGCGCGGGCGAAATCCGCCGTCTCGCTGCGCGGCGTGACCTGCACCCAGGCGAGCGATCCGCGCGTGCCGCCGTCGGCCACCTCGAAGGCGGCCCGCACGTCCGCCGCGGTGCCCGAGAGCAGCACCACCGGTGTGGCTGTGAGGGCGGCCGCGGCCGGCTTCACCGTCGCCTGCTGCAGCTCGCGATCATAAAACCAGAGGTTCACACCATCGGCGACGAGCAGCCGCGCCCCGGCATCGCTCGGCTGGTATTCCCAGCGAAACCGTCCCGGGCGCTGCACCAGCAACAGGCCCGTCCCGCGCTCTAGGGCCTTGCCATTGCCGTCGACCACGACCTGGCTGAAATGCGTGCGCAGGCTGGTCAGGCCATTGAGGAATTGATCCAGCGGGTTCGCTGCATTCGTGGCCCCCAGGCACACGGTCATGCCCGCCAACCATAGGCCAGGCAGCCAGGCGGTGGCCGGATGTCTGCGCCTCATGCGCTTTAGGGTCCCGCCGGCGGCGGCGCGAGCACTTCGCGGGCGCCGTTCGATTGCAGCGGACCGACCAGGCCCGCTTCCTCCATCGCCTCGATCAGGCGCGCGGCGCGGTTGTAGCCGATCTTCAGCCGCCGCTGCACATAGGAGATCGAGGGCTTGCGTTCGCGCACCACGATCTTGACCGCCTCGTCGTACAGCGGGTCCTGCTCGGCATCGCCGGCGGCGACGCCCATCTCGTCCTCTTCACCGGAAATGCCGGCCAGCGGCTGCGAGGGCCCTTCCAGCACCGCCTCGATGTAGCTGGGCACCGCGCTCTTGCGCAGCGCGTCGACCACGCGATGCACTTCCTGGTCGCTGACAAAGGCGCCATGCACGCGGGTCGGTATGGCCGTGCCGGGCGGCAGATACAGCATGTCGCCGTGGCCGAGGAGCGATTCGGCCCCCATCTGGTCCAGGATGGTGCGCGAATCGACGCGCGCCGAGACCTGGAAGGCGATACGCGTCGGGATATTGGCCTTGATCAGGCCCGTGATCACATCGACCGAGGGCCGCTGGGTCGCCAGGATCAGGTGGATGCCGGAGGCGCGAGCCTTCTGCGCCAGGCGCGCGATCAGCTCCTCGACCTTCTTGCCCACCATCATCATCAGGTCGGCCAGTTCGTCGATCACCACCACCACGAAGGGCAGCTCCCCCAGATCGGGAATCTGCCGCTGGTCGATGGACGGGTCGTTGGCTGCGCGCTGCATCAGAATGGGATCTTTGATGGGCCTGCCGGCGGCGTTGGCGTCCCTGACATGACGGTTGTAGCCGGAAATATTGCGCACGCCGAGCGTTGACATCACCTGGAAGCGCCGCTCCATCTCGGCCACGCACCAGCGCAGTGCGTTGGCCGCCTGTTTCATGTCCGTGACCACCGGCGCCAGCAATTGCGGAATGCCTTCGTAGACGGACAATTCCAGCATCTTCGGGTCGATCATGATCATGCGCACGTGCTCGGCGGTGCTCTTGTAGAGGAGTGAGAGCACCATGGCGTTGATCGCGACCGATTTTCCAGAGCCGGTGGTACCGGCGATCAGCAGGTGCGGCATGCGTGCCAGGTCGGCCACCATCGGCACGCCACCGATATCCTTGCCCAGCGCGAGCGCCAGGGGCGAAGCCACGTCCTCGTAAGCCTTGCTGCGCAGGATCTCGCCGAGCGTGACCACTTCGCGCCGCTCATTCGGGATCTCCAGTCCCATGACGGACTTGCCCGGAATCACT
>DATFUG010000077.1:0-5775 GCA_035261025.1 Steroidobacteraceae bacterium
GAGTTGATTTCAGAATGCATGGCCACCTTCATCATCCTGGCCATCGGCGATTCAGTAGCCGCCATGTACACGCTCTACGATCCCAGTCCCTATCAGCATGCCTACTGGGGCGTGTGCATCACCTGGGGGATGGCGGTCACGCTAGCCATCTACGTGACGGGCGCTGTTTCGGGCACGCACGCCAACCCGGCGGTGACGCTGGCGCTTACCGTGTTTCGCGCCTTCCCACGCGGCAAGGTCCTGCCCTATATGGGCGCGCAGGTCGCCGGTGCGTTTATCGGCGCCGCCGTCGCCTACCTGCTGTTCTCGCCAGTAATCGATCACTACAATGAGCTGCACCAACTCAGTCGCAGCCTCGATGGCGGCGCGGCGGGCGTGTTCTTCACGCATCCGGGGGCAGGCATTTCGACCGCGCACGCCTTCGTCGATGAAATCGTGCTCACCGGGATTCTGGTGCTCGGCGTGTTCGCAATTACCGAGCAGTTCAACACCCTGGCGCCGGCGGCCAATACCGGAGCGCTGATGATCGGGCTGCTGGTGGCGGCGATCGGCGCGTCGGCCGGATATCTGGAAGCCTGGCCGATCAACCCGGCCCGCGATTTCGGGCCGCGCCTGTTCTGCTTTCTCAATGGCTGGGGTGCACAGGCCCTGCCAGCGCCGGGGAGTTACTGGTGGGTGCCGATATTGGGCCCGTTGCTGGGAGGCGTGGCAGGCGGCGGCCTGTACCAGCTCGCGATCCGGCCCTTTCTTCCGGCGCGGCGGGCAGGGGTGCGCTCATGACCCGGCCGCGGCATGTGCTCGCGATCGATCAGGGGACGACCTCGACACGCGGCATCGTGTTCAACGACCAGGCGCGCACGGTTTCGATGGCACAGCGCGAATTCCCCCAGCATTACCCGGCGCCGGGCTGGGTCGAACACGATGCCGAGGATATCTGGCGCGACACACTGGCGACCTCTCGCGAGGCCATCGACAAGTCCGGGGTCGGCGCGCGCGGCATCGCCGCCGTTGGCATTACCAACCAGCGCGAGACGGCGGTCATATGGGAGCGGAGCAGCGGCAAGCCCATTCATCGAGCCATCGTCTGGCAGGACCGGCGTACGGCGGAGCACTGCGCCCGCCTAAAGAGCGACGGCGCGGAGAGTTTGGTCCGGGAGCGCACCGGGCTGCTGCTCGATCCCTACTTCTCCGGGACCAAGGTCGCCTGGTTGCTCGATCAGGTCCCCGGCGCCCGCGCGCGGGCGGAGCGGGGTGAGCTTGCCTTCGGCACCATCGATTGTTTTCTGCTCTGGCGGCTGACCGCCGGCAAGGTGCACGCCACGGACGTGACCAACGCCTCGCGCACGTTGCTGTTCGACATTCATCGCGGGCAGTGGGACGAGGAACTGTTGCGCCTGATCCGCGTGCCGCGCGCGCTGCTGCCGGAGGTGAAGGGGAGCAGTGAGATCTATGGCGAGACCGCGCGAGGTCTGTTTGAAGAGGCCATCCCGATCGGTGGCATCGCCGGTGACCAGCAGGCGGCTCTCTTTGGTCAGGCCTGCTTTGAGCCCGGGATGGCCAAGTCCACTTATGGCACGGGCTGTTTCCTGCTGCTCAATACCGGTGAGACCGCGGTGCTGTCGCAGAACCGCATGCTCACGACGCCCGCCTATCGGATCAATGGGCGCACGACCTACGCGATGGAAGGCTCGATCTTCGCGGCGGGCGCCGCCATCAAGTGGCTGCGCGATGGGCTCGGCCTCATTGCCAACGCCGCGGAATCGGCCGCGCTGGCGAAGCGGGTGCCGGACAGCCACGGCGTCTACATGGTACCCGCGTTCGTCGGCCTGGGCGCCCCGCACTGGGAGCCCAACGCACGCGGTCTCATCAGCGGCCTGACCCTCGACGCCACCGGCGCCCATCTGGCGCGCGCGGCGCTCGAATCGGTGGCATTCCAGACGCGCGATCTGACCGCCGCCATGGCCAGCGATGGTGCGCACCGTGCCGCCGCGATCCGGGTCGATGGCGGCATGGCCGCGAATGACTGGTTCTGCCAGTTTCTTGCCGACGTGGTCGAGGCGCAGGTGGAGCGGCCGACCGAGCTCGAGACCACGGCACTGGGTGCGGCCTTCCTGGCCGGTCTCGCCACCGGCGTATGGCCGGATCTGAAGGCGCTAAGCGCGACCTGGGCGTCCGGCGCCGTGTTCAAGCCGGCTATGGCCGCCGCGCGCAGGGCGGAGCTGGTCGCGGGATGGGCCACGGCGTTGCGCCGGACGCTGCTGAAATGAGGTGTTGCATGAATCTGCGCAGAATGGTTCTCGCGGCAGCGATCAGTCTGGCAGCGGTTGAAGGCTGGGCGGCGGGCCCCCGCACGCCGATCGAGCACCTCATCGTCCTCGTGGGCGAGAACCGCAGCTTCGACAACATGTTCGCGACCTACCAGCCGAAGGCGGGGGAAACAATCGCCAACCTGTTGTCGCGCGGCATCGTGCGCGCCGACGGCTCGCCCGGCCCGAACTTCAGACTCGCCGAACAGCGTACCGCCGAGGTGACGGGCCTCTTTTCGCCGACCCCCACAGTGACCGGCAGCTATTCCCCACTGCCGCAGCCCTACGCCGCCGATGCGTTCGGCCAGCGGCAGGACATACCCGACGCGCGCTTCGCCGATGTCATGCCGAACGGGCCGTTCCAGATCACGCAATACGTGGGCTATGGCGCTCACACGGGCAACCCGGTGCACCGCTTCTTCCAGATGTGGCAGCAAATCGATGGCGGCAAGATGGACCTGTTCGTGTGGACCGCGGAGTCGGCGGGCCTCGGCCCGAGCAATGACAACGCCTTCTTCGGGCACGAGCACACGCTGCAGGGCGGTGTGGCGATGGGCTTCTACAATATGGCGCGGGGCGATGCCGCCTATTTCCGCTCGCTCGCGGACAAGTACGCCATTGCAGACAACTACCACCAGACGATCCTGGGCGGAACCGCAGTCAATTACTTCGCGCTCGCGACCGGCGACGTCGGTTTCCACACCGCAGAAGGCAAGCCGGCGACGCCGCCGGCCCGCCTGATTGAGAATCCAGATCCACAGCCCGGGACGAACAACTGGTACAAGGAGGACGGCTTCCGGGGAGGCACCTACGTCGATTGCGCGGATCAATCGGCGCCGGGAGTAGCGCCCATACGCGCCTACCTCGCGACCCTGCCGTACAGGGTATTCAACGACGGCAACTGCGAGCCGGGCCACTTCTACATGGTCAACAACCTTGATCCCACCTACAGAGGCGATGGCCTGCGCCAGGAGTCCCGGCCTGACAGTCTCCTCCTGCCGCCACAGACGATTCCCAGCATCGGCGACCTGTTGAGCGCGGGTGGTGTGTCCTGGAAGTGGTATGCCGGCGGGCGCAACGACGGCAAGCTCACGGACCGCGAATACTGCGCAATGTGCGACACGCTCAGCTACTTCACCTCCACCATGAAGGGGCCTGATCGCGAAAAGCTGCAGGACCTGCAGCAGTTCTACGTGGATGCCAAGAATGCCGCCACCTTCCCCGCGGTCAGCGTGATCGCTCCCTACGACAGCGTCTCCGGGCATCCCGGTTATGCCATGGAGTTCGCCTTTGACGAACTGGCGCAAGACGTCATCACGCGGGTGCAGGCGAATCCGGAACTCTGGCGCCACACCGTCATACTGGTGACTTTTGACGAAGGGGGCGGATACTACGACTCGGGCTACGTCCAGCCGCTCCACTTTTTTGGTGACGGCACGCGCGTGCCGTTCATCGCGGTCTCACCCTATGCGCGACCGGGACATGTCGATCACACTTATTACGATCACGCCTCGATCATCAAATTCATCGAGTACAACTGGGGCCTGCCGCATCTGTCGGCGCGCAGCCTCGACAACCTGCCCAACCCCGTGCACGAGAAGCGCGACCCCTACGTTCCCGCCAACCGGCCGGCGATTGGTGATCTGGCGGGGATGTTCGATTTCAGGCGCAAGCCATAGACCACCTAGAAAAATCATTTATTATTAGTAGATTACAGATACTATCTAATCTAATTTGTCACTTCTGTCCTTTGCCTGTCGCGCCGCTGCACGAAGGCGACGCCGGCAACGATGAATACGAGCAGGGCCGCGGACGCCGAATACCTGCTCAGGGCGAGGCCGCCTTTGCTGAGCGGCTTGTCCAGGAAATCACCGAGCGTGGCCCCGAGCGGCCGGGTGAGGATGAACGCCGCCCAGAACAGCAAGGTCCTGGAGGTGCTCGTCCAGTAGTATGCGACCGCGACGAGCGCGAGCAGCGCACCGAATACCAACGCCGCGCCGTCGTAGCCAAGACCGGCGGAATCGGCGGTCCAGTCCCCGAGGGCCGTACCGAGCGTCTGGGAGAACATGATGGTGACCCAGTAGAACATTTCTTCCCGCGGCGCGTTGACGGCTGCGACCGCAACGGATCCCAGCGTTCGATACCACGTGGCCAGCGACGCCAGCAGCAGCACCAGCAATAACGTGCTGCCTCCCGCATAGCCGATACCCAGGGAGCGATCGGCGAAGTCCGCAAGCGTCGTGCCTACCGTTGTCGTCGCGATGATCGTCGTCCAGTACAGCGACGGGTGAAAGCGCCTGGCCCGGATCTGCGCGCCGACGGCAATCAGCAAAACGACGGCAAAAATTGCGGTCCCTACCAGGTAGCCCAGGTTCATGGACATCGAAACGGCATCCCCACCGGTCTCTCCGAGCGTGGTGGCGGCAATCTTGATGATCCAGAACGACAGCGTCAGTGCGGGGACCTTACTCAGGCCCGATTCGGCGTGACTGTTCATGCGGCGGCAACTCCTGAACTGTGGAGATCATACCGGGCGCTGAGGCATTCTTGATAAGGGGCGGGTGTCCAGTAGACTGTAGGCGTCAACAGGTGACACCGGCCAGCGATCAGAGTTCCGAGGAGGGAAATTGAAGGCGGCAGCGTTTTACAGCTCGGCAGCGACGGCCCTGGATGAACTTCGCCAGCAGGGCCTGTTCAAGGTGGAGCGACAGCTGCGCTCGCCACAAAGCGCCATCGTGCTCACCGGTGAGAGCGCTGAACTGATCAACCTGTGCGCCAACAATTACCTGGGGCTCGCGAATCACCCGGCCGTGATCCAGGCGGCGCACCAGGCGCTCGACCGGTACGGCTATGGCATGGCCTCGGTCCGCTTCATCTGCGGCACACAAGAGGTGCATCGGGAGCTCGAAGCGCGCCTGTCCGCTTTTCTGGGGACCGAAGACACGGTGCTGTATTCCTCCTGTTTCGATGCCAACGGCGGACTTTTTGAAACCCTGCTGGGCGAGGCGGACGCCGTGATCTCCGATGCGCTCAATCATGCCTCCATCATCGACGGCATCCGCCTGTGCAAGGCGCAGAAGTTTCGCTACGCCAACCGCGACCTCGCCGAACTGGAAGCCAGGCTCCGTGAAGCCTCGGGTGCGCGGACGCGCATGATCGTCACGGACGGCGTGTTTTCCATGGACGGCACCTTCGCGCCGCTCGAGGGCATCTGCGATCTGGCGGAGCGCCATGACGCGCTGGTGGTTGTCGATGATTCGCACGCCACGGGCTTCATCGGCGCTCAGGGACGCGGCACACCCGAGCGGGCCGGCGTGATCGAGCGCGTCGACCTGCTGACCGGTACGCTGGGCAAGGCCCTCGGTGGCGCGGCCGGTGGCTACGTCTCGGGCCGCCGGGCCATGATCGACTGGCTCCGTCAGCGCTCACGCCCGTACCTGTTTTCCAACTCCGTGCCGCCGGTCATTGC
>DATFUG010000078.1:0-2113 GCA_035261025.1 Steroidobacteraceae bacterium
TTATTCATTGCCGGTCGAAGCGCACATAGTCGATCTCCATTCTCCCAGGAAGCCTGCGCCGCCGACTTCGGACTGATCGCACGGCCGCGTGGTGGTAAACACCTGACGTTCGCAGCTGGCGCGAATTGCGCCCGTACGGCCGGATACTATTTTTGCGCTGCCCCGTTTGCAAGCGGTTTCAGAAACTGCTGCTGCACTCAATTTGCGATCATTGCAGCCAGGTCCGTACAGATGGTGCGCGCGCCGATCAGGCGCCAGAGATTTTTCTTGACAGGGCCCGGTGCAGCGGAGCAGTATCCGCCGTAACGCGTATGAAAGCGGTTTCAGAAACCGATTACACCGCACCCAATGCCAGGGACGGAAATCGGTGCATCTCAATGTAAGCGCGGTCCATGTAATCGCGGCATTTTTGGGGGGAATACAAGTGGAATCATCTTATCGGCACCGTCGTGCGCATCAGCTCGACCACGTTCCGGCCGCGATCGATCTGCGGGTTCGGCATCCACGCAATACGCCGCTGGCGCGCAGCGTGGCTCTCGCGCTCGGCGTTGCTGCCGTGCCCTTTGCTTATGCGCAGACCGCGACTGCTCCAGCTCCCGCCACACTCGAAGAAGTGGTCATTACGGGCATCCGCGCCAGCCTGACTTCATCGGCGGACCTGAAGCGCAACGCGGTAGGCGTGGTCGACGGAATCGTCGCCGAGGATATCGGCAAGTTCCCCGATACGAACCTGGCCGAATCCATGCAGCGCATCACCGGCGTGTCCATTGACCGCGTAAACGGCGAGGGCTCCAAGGTCTCGGTCCGCGGCATCGGCGCCGATTACAACCTGGTGTTGCTGAACGGCCGGCAGATGCCGGGCGCCAATATCAATGATACGAGCGCTTCCGATTCGCGCTCTTTCGATTTCGCCAACCTGGCCTCTGAAGCCATCGCCGCCATCGAGGTACACAAGACCTCCAGCGCCGATCGCCCGACCGGCGGCCTCGGCGCCACGATCAATATCAGGACCACGCGCCCCCTGGACAGCCCCGGGCGCAAGGCGGCATTCGGCGTCAAGGCCGTTACGGACCGCTCGAACAAGAATCTGCCGGGCAAGTTCAAGGGCAGTACTGTTACGCCCGAGGTTTCGGGGATCTATAGCGACACCTTTGCGGATAACACCTTCGGCGTCGCAATCACGGCGAGCTACCAGGATCGCGCCGCCGGCTACAACCAGGCCGGCGTGGCAAGTGGCTATCACTCGATTCTGGGGAGCGATACCAGCTCCTGGGGCACGATTGGGAACAATCCGCCCGGCAACATCACCAATGGGCCGGGACCGAACGATATCTACCAGGTGCCGCAGGACATCCGTTACTTCCTGACCGGTATTGAGCGCAAACGCACCAACGGCCAGCTGACCCTGCAGTACCGGCCGGTTGACAGCCTTACGGCGACGCTCGACTACACCTATTCCGAAAACAAGATCGCCACCAAGCGCCAGGAAATTTCCGCCTGGTTCAATTTCGGCCCCTCGATTTCGAGCTGGACCGGCGGATCGGTAAAGGGTCCGCTGTCCTACGTGGAGACGGTCGCCTGTTCCGACACTCCGGTCTCGACCAACGGCGTGAACTCATTCCCAGGCTGCGCCGATGTGGCCATGGCCCAGTCCGATTACGCGACCAAAGCGGAAAACAATTCCGTTGGCTTCAACCTGAAATGGGACGCCACCGACAAGCTCAGCTTTGAATTCGATGCCCATGACTCCACCGCGACCAACGGCGAGGACAGTCCGCTGGGCAACAGCAACACGCTCGGCGTCTCCGGGTACTTCCGTGGCACAAATGGCGTGGACTTCTCGCATGATTTCCCGGTGCTCAGCATTACCCTTCCGTCGAGCCTCAACGGCATGATCGATCCCGCCTACATGGAGGTGACCGGCTCGAGCTTCCGCAACAGTTATACGAAGGCGCAGGTGCAGCAGGTACAGCTGGGCGGCGACTGGAAATTCGCTGACCGCCAGAAACTCGATTTCGGCGTCGGCACAACCGACGTCAAGAACCGGTCGGCATTCTCGAACGTGCAGCAGAACGCCTGGGGTGGCCTCGGCAACCCCACCAATTATCCTGAC
>DATFUG010000079.1:0-4810 GCA_035261025.1 Steroidobacteraceae bacterium
CCAGAAGAGCGGCCTCGACCTGGCGGCGGAGCTGACCCGCGTGCACCAGCAATTGCGCCAGCAATATACGCGCGTGGATCAGCAGGAGCAGTTCAGCCTGCTGCGCAAGCTCAAGTTCTTCCACGAATTCTCCCACGCCGAGATCGTCGAGGTCATGCGCGCCAGCCACTGGCAGGACTACGCCAGCGGTGAGGAGATCGTCAAGGAAGGCGAGATGGACGATCGCTTCTATATCCTGGTGAGCGGCAGCTGCTCGGTGGAACGGAACGGTGCCTCCGTCGGCCTGCTCACGACCGGCGAGTGCTTTGGTGAAACCAGCTACGTGCAGGGCGCCAAGCGTAACGCCACGATCAAGGCGAGTGATGCGGTCACCGTGATCAAGGTGAGTTCGACGCTGCTCGAGCAGGTCTCGGCTTCCTGCCAGCTGCGCTTTAACCGGGTCTTCCTGCGTGCGCTCATCGGGCGCTTGCAGGGCGTCGAATTCCGCAGCGCCTAAGCGCTACAATACCGCGCTGTTTCAACTCGCTGCCGAGGGGCCTGCGTTGCTCCTCTGCATCCGCAGGCATTCATGATTGCACCGAGGTCCGTGGCCACCCTCGAGGAGAGCCTGCGCGAGGCGCACGCGGCACTGCGCCTGGGCCGCGCGGTGACCGCCGAGCGGAGCCTGCGCGCGCTCCAGGCACAGTTTCCCGGGGACGCGAACTGCCAGTGGCTCCTCGGCGCTGCATTGCTGGATCAGGAGAAGGTTGCGGAGAGCGTCGCGGCGCTGGAGGCCGCACTGGTCCTCGCGCCCGATCTGCCGCAGGCGCGTGTGGATCTGGCGCGTGCCTACCTACGCTGCGGCCAGGCCCGGCGGGCGCGCGAGGAGGTGCGGCGGGTCCTGGAGAAGATGCCGCACCACTCGCTCGCCTGGCTCGCCTACGCGGATGCGCTCGTCGATCTGGAGCAGTATGCAGACGCGCGCGTCGCCTTCGAGCGGGCGCGGCTGAGTGACCCGCATCGGCAGCGCGTGGAGGAAGCCACCGCCGCGCTGGTTGCCGATGACCGGAAGACCGCGGAGCGCCTGTTTCGTGACATCCTCCGCTCAGACCCGGGTCACGGGGCGTCCCTGTGCGGCCTGGCAGCGCTCTCGCTCGCCGCGGACCGGGCCAGCGATGCCGAGCGCCTGCTGCGTCATGCACTGAAGCAGTCGGCGCACAACCCGCTGGCGTGGCGGGGACTCGGACAGGCGCTGGTGGCGCTCGGACGCCTCACCGAGGCGGAGGCGGCCGCACGCCGCCTGACCCGCATTGAGCCTGAGAACCCGCAGACCTGGATCACGATCGGCGCCGTGTCCACGCGGCTCATGCGCCAGGAGCAGGCGCTCGAGGCCTACGAGCAGGCGGCGCAGCTCAAGCCCGGGGAGGTGCGCCTGCGCATGTCCATCGGGCACCTGAACAAGACCCTGGGTCGGCGGCAGGACAGCGAAGCGGCGTACAAGGCGGCGCTGGCCATGGACCCGAGGCATGCCGAGGCCTACTGGAGCCTGGCTGACCTCAAGAATTATTCGTTCGGCGATGGCGAGATTGCCGCCATGGAGCAGCTGCTGACGAGCGCTGCCGCTGAGCGCTCGAATGCCTCCCTGCTGCATTTCGCGCTCGGGAAGGCCCTCGAGCAGCGCCAGCAATACGCCCACTCCTTTACCCACTACGCCCGTGGCAACGCGCTGCGGCGCCTCGATGCGCCCTTCGATATCGGACACTTCGAGCGCCGCACGGCCCGCATATGCACTTTCTTCAATGCGGAGTTCATTGCCCGGCATGCCGGCAGCGGGAATCCAGGCGCCGCGCCGATTTTTATCGTGGGCCTGCCGCGCTCGGGTTCTACGCTGGTCGAGCAGATCCTCGCCAGCCACTCGGGTGTGGAAGGCACGATGGAGCTGCCCAATATCATCACCATGACGCACCAGTTTGACGACATGGATGCCAGCCGTGATGGCTACCCCGAGACCGTGGGCACCGCTCCGGCAGGGCTGTTCGCCACACTCGGCAGCCGCTATCTCGAGGAGACGGCGCCGCTCCGCACGGGACGTGAGCACTTCACCGACAAGCTGCCCAACAATTTCAGCCACATCGGGCTCATCCACGCGATCCTGCCCCAGGCCACCATCATCGATGCGCGCCGTCACCCGATGGATGCATGCTTCAGCGTGTTCAAGCAGCATTTCGCCGAAGGGCAGACCTTCAGCTACGATCTGGAGGATCTCGGCCGCTACTACCGCTGTTACCTTGCGCTGATGGATCATTGGGACGCGGTGTTGCCAGGCAAGGTGCTGCACTTTCAGTACGAGGATCTGGTGCGCGATCCGGAGGCGAATATCCGCCGGCTGCTGGAGCACTGCCAGCTGCCCTTTGAGTCCGCGTGCCTGTCCTTTCACGAAACGCGGCGGTCCGTGCGCACTGCAAGCGCCGAGCAGGTGCGCCAGCCCCTTTACACCTCGGGCGTGGGCTACTGGCGCCATTTCGAAGCAGAGCTTGAACCCTTGCGTCGGGCACTCGGCGACAGCATCGGCCGCTTCGACTAGTTTGCCTGGCTTTGGAGGTATTTCCCAGCCGCCACTGCCCGACTGTTGACGAGGGGTACCCGCGCAAAGGATGATCGCGCAGCGTTCCCTTTCCATGAACGAGCGCGACAAACGAATTCTAAGCGCTCATGGAGATCGCCCATGCGTACACGCAGTCCGAATCGTGCGATACCCGGTTTTCCCAAGGCACCAGCGCCTTGCCCGCGTGGTGCCAACACCGCAATCGGTCTGGCAGTCGCCGCGGCCATTGCGGGATTGAGCGTGCCGCAGGCATCGGCGCTGGCGGCGGAGGCCGACAGCGCGGCCAATGGGGGTCTCGAGGTGATTATCGTGACGGCGCGCAAGCGCGAGGAGAACCTGCAGGATGTTCCCCTGAGCATTGACGTGCTGTCGAAGAAGGACATGAGCAATCTTGCCATTGAGGGATTCGACGACTACGCCGAAAAGGTGCCTTCCATTTCCTTCATCAGCGTGGGCCCGGGCACGCAGTTTTTCGTGGTACGTGGAGTATCCGACGGCAGCAATCCCACTTACGCAAACGCCTCTTCGACGGGATTTTTTATAGACGACACATCGACGAGCTGGGCCGGCGTGCAGCCGGATCTGCACCTCTATGACATCGAGCGCATCGAAGTGCTCAACGGCCCGCAGGGCACGACTTTTGGCGCCGGTTCCATGTCCGGCGCCATACGGTACGTGACCAACAAGCCGGACGTGCACGCCTTCAGCGCTGGCGTCGACTTCGACGGCGGCACGATTCAGGGCGGACAGCAGAACTGGACCTACGAAGGCTTCCTGAACGCCCCGCTCATTGATGGGGTGCTCGGATTGAGGCTTTCTGCCTACAGCGACTCCCATGGCGGCTTCATCAATAACCGGCTGGCTACGCGCACCTGGGTCAACACGGCCGTATCCGACAATTCGGCCTGGGCCCGCAACAATTACAACCGTGAGCACGCCGCGGGCGGGCGCATTGCCCTAAAGGCGGTCCTCAACGACAAGTGGAGCGCTACGCTCACCTACGGCTATCAGCATCAGACTGCGGTCGGCGCGTGGGACGAAGATCCGGCCCTCCCGCCCCGCACCGTGGAGCGCTTCGGTCCGGAGAACCACCAATTCACCGCCAAGACGGTCGATTTCCACGTGGACGGCGACATTGGCATCGCGGACCTGGTGTTCGCGAGCACCTACTGGTCGCTGCCCACGCGCCAGCAGAACGAGTATTCACAGTACATCGAAAACTACCAGGGCGGCGCGAACGAGGGCGTCACCTGCTTGAACGATCCAGTCTACGGCGACCCCACGGCGGGTTACGTGGGCTGCAA
The DNA here is from genome assembly GCA_035261025.1 of Steroidobacteraceae bacterium. Lineage (GTDB taxonomy): Bacteria > Pseudomonadota > Gammaproteobacteria > Steroidobacterales > Steroidobacteraceae > FEN-1191. The sequence goes on from DATFUG010000079.1 coordinate 3,889, forward strand.
TGTGCCGGTCCAGTACTACGAATATCACACCAATCCGGAGCGCTGGTCCCACGAGCTGCGCCTCGCGTCCAAGCCGGGTGGACGGTTTCACTGGCTCGGGGGCCTGTATTGGGAAAAGACGCAGGACAAGAACTCCGGCAGCACCTATTACATGCCGGGACTGCGAACGAACAGTCCTGCATTTTACTATTACAATTATTATTCCGGCACGCCGCCGGGCTCAACATCGCTCCCCGCCGGTGAGTGGTACGCCTACCAGACCATCTCGAACTACCTGCAGACCACCGAGTTCGCCAACATCAGCTTCGACCTTACCGACAAGCTCAATGTCGAAGCGGGCGCCGTGCACTTCCATTCGGATTTCCATTACTACAGCCCCTTTGGTCAGTTTGCCTATGCAGCGACGACCCCGAGCGTGGAAGCGGGATCATCGAAAAAGTGGAACGGGAAGCTGGGCATCAATTACAAGCTCACCGATCGGGTGCTGCTGTACGCCAACTTCGCGCAGGGCTTCCGCGACGGCGGCACCAACTCCGGGTTTCCCCAGCAGTGCTACGACAATGGCGTGCCGCAGGACTACGTGCCCGACACGCTCAACAACTACGAAATCGGCTGGAAGTCCACGAGCCTCCAGGGCCACCTGCTGTGGAATGGGGCAGCCTACCGGATGGACTGGAAGCAGCTGCAGACCATTATCTACGACGTGGACATCTGCCCTCCGAGCAGCTTCTACGTCAATGTCGGCGATGCGCGCATCGAGGGGGTCGAGTCGAATGTCGATTACAAGCTCGACGAGCACTGGTCGCTCCAGGCTTCCGGCAGCTACACCGACTCGCATCTGACCTCGAGCCCCTATGCCGCATTCCAGGCGAATGTCGGCGAGCGTCTGCCCTTCGTGCCGTACTTCAGCTGGAGCTGGAAC
>DATFUG010000080.1:0-3589 GCA_035261025.1 Steroidobacteraceae bacterium
CTGACCGAACGAGAAGTCATCGCGCCGATATCTGATCGGGACGGCGCGTCCGTTCGTCACCTCGTACAGGTCAACCCTGTTCTTGTAGAAAAATCCCCGGTGGAAGAATTGAGCTTCGAATGGCAGTTTCTCGCCGCGCCAAAGCGCATGCTCGGGCAGGAAACGAATGGATCGGTACTGGTCGTAGTTCAAATCCTTCAACGCATCGGGCAGCTTTTCGTCCGGAGGCTCGAAAGCCTTGCTTGCAAGACTGCGGGCGAGGTCGCGTACGTAGGACGGACCAAACTGCACGTCTGCTGGTGCCGGTGCCGGTGTCGGCTCGGCAGCCGCTACAAGCGGCAGGATGGTTGCCGTCGAGACAGCCACCGAGGCGCGAAGAAGTTGACGACGATTCATGGAGGCTCTCTCCGGTTCCGAACCGGTAAAGGAAACGGTTTGAATGTGGCGGAGTTCCAGCCGCGGCGGCCGCCAACATTCCTGAGGACGCAAGCAGCGTGCTCTTCATGTCCTGTTCATCTCCGTCGTAAAGAATGCATCATGCCGCTTTGCTGCGCCGAAAGGACCGAAGGGATGTCTGGGATCGGATCGAAATCAGCGGTTGCCGCAATCGTTCTTGCGACCATCGTGTCAGGCACTACGGCGACGAAAGCGGAGAACGGCCAGATTGCTGCCGGTATTGCAGGCGGCTTGATCGGGGGTGCGCTGATCGGAGGGGCGTTGGCTGGCCCGCCGGTTTATGCAGCTCCGCCGCCTCCTCCGATATATTATGAGCCTTCCTATGGTTATGGGCCTGCGCCCGTCGTTGTGGAGGAGCCGGCGTGCAGGCTTGTGCGGGAGCAATTTTGGGACGGATACGGCTATCAAGTCCGGCGGTATCGCGTCTGCGATTGACCCGCGAGACCCCGCTCGGTCGAAGCTGTGCACTGGCAGCCAGGTCCGGGTCTTTCCAACTTAACGTGCAGTGACGAACAGGGTGGAACAGGACAGGACGCTTCCTCGCACCGTGGCTCGCGCGACAGACCTCGCAAGGCCAAATCTGGCTGACAGCGTGACTGGACCGCAACAAGGTCGAGCCCTTGGCAGTCCATCGGCAATTTCGGTTGGTCTCGTCACGGCCGTCTGGATCTGCGCGGTTGGCCATTGGATCGCCAAGGGCGCCGTGGTGCCTTGGGATTCAAAAAATCAATTCTACGCCTTTTTCCGCTTCTTGTCGGCGACGCTACGCTCCGGGGAGCAGCCATTCTGGAATCCCTACCATTATGGCGGGCATCCAAGCGTCGCCGACCCGCAATCGCTCATCTTCTCGCCGGTCTTCCTCGTCTGGGGCGCGCTCGATTCGTTCCCCACGATGCGGGCATTCGACCTCGTTGTCCTGGCCCATCTGCTGGTGGGCGGCATCGCCCTGGCCGCCTGGGGCAGGCGCCTGCGATGGCCGGTATCCGGCTGTGTGCTGGCGGCTACGCTGTTTATGTTTGGCGGCGCCGCCTCAGCGCGTCTCCAGCATACCGGAATCATTCTCAGTTACGGCATATTTCCATTGGCGCTGCTGCTTCTGCAATTCGCGCTTGAGAGGCGGTCGCACGCGACAGCGGTCGGCTTTGCGATCGTGGCGACCGGTGTGGCACTCGGCCGCAGTCAGGTGGCACTGCTTCTTTGCGCGCTGCTGCTCTTCGCCGCCGTCGCCGAACTCATGAGTTCGCAACAGGCTATGCGCTATTTGCGCGAGCGCCTGGGAGTGCTGACGACCATGGCGGTTGCTGGGGGTGCGCTGCTGATCGTGCCGATGCTATTGATACTGCAATTTGCTCATCTTTCGAACCGGCCCGCAGAGCTGCTCGATGATGCGCTCAGGGGTTCGTTGTATCCAGCCAACCTGGCGACTCTTGCGGTCCCAGACATCTTTGGTACGCACTCAAGCTATTGGGGACCTGGAGCCGCTACGTTAGCTGAGGTCGACCTGACCGACGATTCCGGAAATTACCTTTTTTTCGGGGCCGTGCCGACGTGCTTGCTGCTCTGGTTCGGCGTGGCGGGAGGCCGTGCGTGGCAGCCCGGCCGGCGGCTGATGACTTGTACGCTCGCCATCTCCTGCCTTTTCATGCTGGGGCGCTATACGCTGTTCTATGGCTTGGCATTTCAATTCATTCCCGGCATCGATCTGTTTCGCCGTCCCACCGACGCCAGCTTCTTGTTCGGCATCGCACTCGCCATTCTATCCGGTCATTGCCTCGCCGATTACGTCCGCGACGGCGTGCCGCAGTTGCGGCCGCTAAGCACACTGGTTGCGGTTTCGGCGTCGCTTTTCATCGTTGGCTCGGCCATCGCGTTCTCGGTCAGGACCGGGCACGCTCTCGACGCCACGCGCGGGGCAGTCATTGCGGGCACGATCATGCTGATCGCTGGTGCGCTTCTTTTTGCCATGCGACGCCATCCCGCGCGCGCAGCAGCTGCCGCATTGGTTACGCTTGCTGCCGTTGCCGAGCTATTGTGGTGGAACACGGCTTCGCGCCTGAACGCCGAACCTTGGGATTCCTATGCCGTGCTCGAAGCGCCGACCGGGGCAGAGGCCGCGGCGATTGCGTTGCTTGAAAATGCCATCGCGGCAGATCATCGACGCGGCGCGAATCCGCGCGTTGAAGTCTTAGGCCTTGGCGGGCCATGGCAGAACCTTGCGATGGTCCGGGGCTGGGAAGCCACTAATGGGTACAATCCACTGCGCATCGGCCTGTACGACCATCTCGTCTCGCCTGGTGAACAAAACTGGGATGTGTCTCAGCGTCAATTTCCGCTTTCGTTCAACAACTACGACTGCTCGCTCGCGAAAGCCCTCGGCCTGACTTACCTGGTTCTGGGCTCGCCCTTGGAGCGCTTGCCGGGCCTTTCGACTCTACCCATTTGCGCGGTCTCGATCTCAAAGGTTTGCGCGCGCGGTGGCAGAGCGTGTTGCAAAGACCAGCGCCCGATCATTTGCCGCGACGTCTGCTGTTTGCGATCATCGCCTATCGGATTCAGGCCGATCGCTTCGGGGATCTCGACCATGAGACGAGGCAGCTGCTGGGTCGTACCGGTGCGAAGGAATCCGGTGCGGCAATGTCGGCGCGGCTGGTCAGCTTCGATCAGAAGCGGACCGAACTTACGCCCGGAACAGTCTTGGTTCGGGAGTGGGATCGACACTCGCAACGGGTGATGGTGATGCCAGACGGGTTTGCCTGGAACGGCCAGACCTATGACAGCCTTTCCAAGGTCGCCTTTGCGATTACCGGAACCAACTGGAATGGACCGCGCTTCTTTGGCCTTAGAAACAAAGAGGAGCGGTTGGCCATTGGCTGAGGCCCCGTCATGAAACCAGCTTCGATCAAACCGGTCCGCTGCGCGATCTATACTCGTGTCTCGACTGAGCACGGGCTCGATCAGGAGTTCAACTCACTGGATGCCCAATACGACGCTGCCTCGGCATACATAAAGAGTCAGGCCCACGCCGGCTGGGCCCTGATCCGCTCTCGCTACGACGATGGCGGATACTCCGGCGGATCGACCGACCGTCCCGACTTGCAAAGGCTGCTGGACGACATCCGCGCCCGGAAGATTG
>DATFUG010000081.1:0-12377 GCA_035261025.1 Steroidobacteraceae bacterium
GAAACCGGCTCGGCGGGACTTGTCCATGGGCTCATCCTAGGGGCGGCGGGCCTGGGCTGCCGGGGAAGCCGATTAGCGGGCGTTTCCGGGAGATGAACGGCGCGGCGGGCCACTGCCGCTTGTCTTAAGTTCGCGCGCCCACCACCGCGCGTCCCAATTCCCACGCGTCAAGACGCCCGACCACTTGCCATAACGCGGGCCGACCTTGCCCTGGTGCGGCCCGCCGAGGGCGGCATACCCGGCCCTCGAACCCGTCACGCCGCATCGGGTGTGGTTCATGACGCCTCCGCCCCTTCCAGACAGTACCACGCAGTCCTTCGCTTTCCACGATGGCGACGCAGCAAGGCCGGACACGGGTTACATCGATCAACCGTTGCCGGCGCGAGGCGAGCACAGCGGCAGGTCGGCGGCGCATGCGCTTGCCTGTCTTATTCCGCGATTCACTCCAGGCAGTTCACGCTTGCCGATCATCGTCGAGTGGCTATCGATTTGTCTCTTGATTAAGTTAGCTTGGGGTTGGAATTGCCAATGAGCTAGGCATAATTGTAGCCGGCCACGATACAACCCGCGTTAGCGGGCTTCCGGAACCAGGGGATCTCGAAAGTTCATGGAACGACGCCTGCACACACGCCATCGGGCGCGCACCACGGTGTATATCATGATGCCGGCGGGCAAGCGCCGCCTGTGCCGCGCCATCAATCTGAGCGCCAACGGCGTATTCATCCGCACCGCTTCGCTCGGCTTGCGCAAGGGCCAGCAGGTGGAGCTCGCCTTCGCGATCGACCTGGGGGCAGTCACCAAGGTGCATCGCCGCACCGCCGTCGTGGCGCACATTTCCGGCGGCGGCACCGGCCTCATGATGGACGCCTACGCCGCACGCTGACTGCGCTCCGATCAATCGTGAGAGACTAGCGCATGCTCCAGGTGCGCGCGCTCCGCAAGTCCTATTCCGGAACCGAAGTCCTGCGCGGCGTGAACATCAGCGTCGCCGCCGGCGAATGCTACGGTCTGCTGGGGCCGAACGGGGCCGGCAAGACGACGACGCTGCGCTGCTGCCTGGGTCTCACGGCGAGCGATACCGGCAGCATCACCCTGGCCGGGCTCCCGGTGCCCGCCGCAGCGCGGGCCGCACGGGCCCGCACCGGAGTCTGCCCGCAATTCGACAATCTCGATCCTGATTTCACCGTCACCGAAAACCTGATCGTCTACGGCCGCTACTTCGGCATCACGCGCCGCACGATGCTGGGAAAGCTCCCACGGCTGCTGGAATTCGCCGGTCTCGAGGACAAAGCGGCCGCGCGCCTCGATACCCTGTCGGGCGGCATGAAACGGCGGCTGACGCTGGCGCGTGCGCTGGTCAACGACCCGCAGATCATCTTTCTCGACGAGCCGACCACCGGCCTGGATCCGCAGGCACGGCATGTGATCTGGGACCGGCTCAAGAGCCTGGCGGCCTCGGGCCGCACCCTGATCCTCACCACGCACTTCATGGACGAGGCCGAGCGCCTCTGCGATCGGGTCGGCATCCTCGATCACGGCACCATGATCGCCGAAGACTCGCCGCGCCGCCTGATCGGCTCCCAGATCGAACCGCACGTGGTCGAGGTCTACGGGGAAGGCGTGCAGGAGTGGGCCCGGGCGATCGCGCCGCGTCACGCCGAGCGCGTCGAACTGACGGGCGGAACGGCATTCTGTTATTGCCAGGAGCCGGCGGCGTTGCTCCAGGCCATGCAGGACCATCCCGCGCTGCGCGCGCTGTCGCGCGCCGCCAATCTCGAGGATGTGTTCATTAAGCTCACCGGGCGGGATATCCGTGATTGAGCGTCTGCAGCTGCGCTGCCTTCACATCGTCGGCCGCAATTTCCTGGTGTGGCGCAAGCTCATGTACGCCTCGCTCGTGGGCAATCTTGCCGACCCGGTGATCTACCTGGTGGGCCTGGGTTTCGGGCTCGGCGCCTTCATGCCGCCGATCGCCGGCATGCCCTACATCAGTTTCCTGGCCGCCGGCATGGTCTGCTACAGCGCGATGAACAGCGCCACCTTCGAGTCGCTGTATTCAGCGTTTTCACGCCTGAAGGTGCAGCGCACCTGGGAGGGCATCCTGCACGCGCCGATGACTCCGGTCGATGTCGTCGTCGGCGAATGGCTGTGGGCGGCGCTCAAGAGCACCTTTTCAGGCGCCGCCATGCTGCTGGCCATGTATCTACTCGGCCTGGTGCACGGCCTGCGGCCGCTGGCCGTGATGCCGGTGGTCCTGCTGATCGGCCTGGCCTTCGCCGGACTCGGGCTGATCATGACCGCCGTGGCGAAGAGCTTCGATTTCTTCGTGTTCTACTTTACCCTCCTGATCACGCCGATGATGTTCGTCTCAGGCGTGTTCTACCCGCGCAACGCCCTGCCCGTCTTCGTGCAGCGGGCCGCGGAACTGCTGCCGCTCGCCCACGGCGCCGATCTGGCGCGCGGACTCACGCTCGGGCTGCCGATGACGCAACCCTTGACCGATGTGCTGGTGCTCGTGGCCTACGCCGGGCTGAGCCTGCTGGTGGCGGTGCGCCTGATCCGGCGGCGCCTGCTGAAGTAGCGGCGCGGCGCCCTCAGCTGCGGCTACGTGGCCCCGAGCTGTTGTAGGGATCGCGGCCCCGTGTCGTGCCTTCGTTCCACGACCCTAGCAGAACGAGGGCCTGCGCCGTTCGGTCCGGGAGCGACAGGGCTTTGCGCGGCATGGGTCGCCGCGTCGCCTGCTCAGCGTTCTTCGCCAGGCTAAATACGTAGTTGTCGCGTTTGGCTGCCGACATGGGCCACTCCTGCACGTGAAGCCATGCTAGATCCGCGACCGAATTCAGCACCAGTCCACCGGTCGGCTGCAATGCGCCGTTTATCGGGCCTGCGACCGCTCATCCACGATGGCTGACCGTTCGTCAACGACGCCCGCCCAACTGCGGCCATTGCAATGGCTTTTCAGGCCCGCGGCGAAACTCAATTCATCGCCAGGACTCACCGGCGGAGGCGCGTCGCCACCGGGCGACACTCAAAAGCGAATTGTCACTTGCAGCGCCGAACGACGTAGGCGTAGCGTCCCGGCTGGCGCGCCCATCCTGCGCACGACCTTGTGGAGTTCCGCACATGACCCACATGCACTCGCAGACCGGAATCAATGGATCGACATGGGATCCGGCTCAGCGTCGATCGAGGTTGTCAGCCCTCCCGGGTTTGATTGCAGTCATTGCAGCCTTGATGGCCTCCTGCGATGGGGAACCACCGCCCGCGGGAAGCGTCGTCGATCATCCGCCCAGTCCGAATCCCACCGCGCGGGCCGGCGGCCCGCTGCCAGGGCTGAGCGTGGCGCAACTGGCGATGTTCAAGGCCAGTCAGGAGGCCTTCAATGAACTCAGTGCCGTCACGGGCGGCGCCGACTCCGGCAAAGGGCTGGGCCCGCGCTTCAATCTTGACAGTTGTTCAGGCTGCCATGGCTTTCCAGCCGCAGGCGGTTCAAGTGGATTCGTGAATCCCGAACCAATCGCCGCGCACCGCGCAGGCGCCACAAACGATGCCGAGATTCCGTTTCTGCACGCGGATGGCCCGATTGTCGAGGCACGATTCAAGTGGTTGATGGACGCGGAGGGCGACTACCGCCTTGGCGCCGATGCCGCTGGGGCCTACGGGCGCCGCCCCGACGGGAGCGTGCATCCGCTGTTCACGATTGGCGGTCGCTCCGATGCCCAGGGCTGCGAAATTGGGCAGCCGCCCCTCAAGCCAGCCTGGAACAGGGGCAATGTCAGCCTGCGAATTCCAACGCCACTGTTCGGCCTTGGGCTGATCGAGGCGATCAGTGATTCGACCATCGCGGCGAACACCCTTGAGCGGATGAAAGCGGTGGCGCTTCGGCCGAACGCTCACGATCCGCAGCGCCCGGGTACCATGCGGGCCGGCGATCGGGTGAAGATGTATGAGCGGCTCGGCATCATCGGTCGACCGGGGCGCGGTCGTGAAAATCGCTCCGGCAATGACAGTACGATCACGCGTTTCGGCTGGAAGGCGCAGAATAAATCGCTGCTGCTGTTCGCCGGCGAGGCCTACAACGTCGAGCAAGGCGTGACCAATGAGCTGTTCCCGAACGAGCGCGATGAAGAGGCGACGCCCTTGCCCGATGCCTGCAAACTGAATGCTACTCCGGAGGACGATATCGATTTTGGGCAGCTCGACCAACCGGCCCCGGCCACCGCCCGCTCGCCCAGCGAACAGTTTGCAGCGGTCACGGGCGATCTGGTCAAGTTCGAGCTGTTCATGCGCATGCTCGCGCCGCCGATGCCCGCCTGCGATCTGACCAAGTCCGGCGATTGCGGCGAGAATATCGTTCGCGGCAGCGCGGTATTCGATCGGGTTTATTGCTCCGCCTGTCATGTGCGACAGTTGCCACTGGGACCGTCGTCGATCGCCGCCGTCAGCGCGCAGCGCTACGCCAATCTTTTTTCAGATCTGCTGCTGCACAAAATGGGCAGCTGTCCGGACAATCCCGATCACACGCCGAGGTGCCTGGCGGATGGGATCGCGCAGGGTGATGCACGGGGCGACGAGTTTCGCACCGCACCGCTGTGGGGCGCGGGCCAGCGGCTATTCTTCCTGCACGACGGGCGTGCGCGCGACCTACCCAGCGCGATTCTTGCCCACAAGGGGCCGGGCTCCGAAGCGAACGCCGTCGTGAACCTGTACGAAAAGCTGCCGACGACATCGAAACAGGATCTGATCGATTTTCTGCGCTCGCGATAACGCACGCCCTCAACTTCGACAAGACGACGGCAGAAATTTGGAATCAACGTTGGTGCGGTTCTCCCCCACGGCTTCCATGCCGCTGGGCACACCGCGATAGCCGCATCGCCAGGACATCGGACTCGCAGGACTGCCCTTCACCACGATAGGTTGCAGAGTTACAATTTGGCCGGCGATGTTCTTGTTGACGAAATTGCCGAACGTGACGTTGATGCTGCCCTGATTCACTTCTACCCGCGTAACATAGTTGCCAATGAGCTTTTCCGGCTGTGGCACACCGGCCGCCGCGTTGTCCGCCGGCAGCGTGCCCCGTTCCTTGCGATACTCCTGAATGGAACCCTTCAGTTCCGAGGCCAGGCTGAATGCCTCACTCACCTGGGCCCGGATCGTATAGGTCTGATAGGCCGGGATCGCAATGCCGGCGAGGATGCCAATGATGGCCACGACAATCATGAGTTCAATAAGCGTAAAGCCTGACGCACGCATGGCGCGCTCCTTTAGATGGCCGAACCAAGGGAAAAAATAGGCAAGTACATCGCGGCGACATAACTGGCAACGAGATAATAGACGCAGATTGTCAATACGAGCCGCGAGCGGATCCGGCAGCGGTGCAGGGCCGCCAGAAACGAATCCACCGTGGCTTCCTGCTGGAACGACGCCTCCTCATCGAGCTTGCCCAGCCGGAAGGCCAGGGCCAGGTCATTCACCAGACCCGGTTCACCCGATGTCGGCAAGGTCTCCCATCGTTCTACCGCCGCTAACGGCAAACGCCTGCCCGCAATCCGCAACGCTTCGGCAGCCCTCATCCCCGTGGCTCGCAGGAGCGCCGCGTACGAGAGCCATAGATACTGGTTATAGGCCAGCGCCACGGTGCCAATGAGCGGCAGTCTGTAGTAACCGGCCGGCATCGGCGCGTAACGGCGCAGCTTTCGGCGCAAGTCGAAAACGAACCAGCACAGGATGGCGAGTAATGCGACGGCCGACAGCAACAGGAGTGTAAAGAGCGGCGCACCCCCGCCAAACAATAACGAGGTTAACCTCGGTAGTGATGTGCCAAATTGGCTATAGAGTCCCCGGAACTGCGGTAGAACAAAGAGCCCGTAGTTGATCACAAGCACAACTAGCACGGCCAGTACCACGCCGAGATAGGTCAGAAATCCCGCAAACTCGCTCCAGACCGCAAACATCGCGGTCGCGCTGAAAGACTGATGTCGGCGAAATTCACCAAATAATGCTGCCGCAGACTGTTCCGGCGCGGACGTCTGGCGCAACAGCCAGGCCAGCGTTGGATAAGAGGACAGCCGCAGCTTTCGCGGTGTGGCCGGCTCCGATTCAGGGGACCGCAATATGCCCTCCAGCGATCGGAGAGTCTCATGTTGCTGGGGATCAGCGGCCGCATACAACTTCCTGAACGCCTCATCGACCGTGCCCGTTTCATGCAGCGCATAGTGCAGCGCTCGTGCGGCACTTGCGAGAGATTCGGCGGCCGTGGATTTGAGACGAGGCAATTAACGGGCTCTGCAAGTAGAAGGGAGCTCATCATCCGTAAGCGTAGTGCGATCCGCGCTGGTGACCACCAGCGGCGCCCTGCGCGCGTGCCCGCACGACCAGGACACCGGCAGCCCGATCCCGTCACCCTGCCAGGCGCGTACGGAGAGCACCTGACCCGCCATTGCGGCGTCTGCATCGGAAAAGGTCACATCCACAGCACCGTCATATCGAATCGTCACCGCAGTGAGCCGGGAAGACGACCCCTGCGTGTCCGCAAAGCCGGCCTCAAAGTTGGATTGCGGCCACTCTCCAGCCACCGCGCGATATTCCATCATCGCCACTCTAGCGCCCGTCGCAACCGATTCCCCTTCCAGTGCACCCAGGCTCTTCCTCACGTGCACCAGACCTTGTGATCCGGCCTCGATCATGATGCCCAGGATAGTCAGGAAGATGGGTATCTCAAGCATGGTCGTCAGGGCAGGCCACTCCAGTCTCAGCCAGCGGATGCGGTCGTCCAGGACATTTTTACCCGTCCCGTCAGCGTCACTCGTGAGCCCCACTGTTCTAATGACTGCCAAATCCTCGAGCTATGCGACAGCGGGGCGAGTCACCACTTTCGTCTGATTCCAGGCGAAAGCGGTGGTGCCGCAGGAGAGGCTCGAACTCCCGACCCCCTGATTACAAATCAGGTGCTCTACCAACTGAGCTACTGCGGCGGCGAGCGAGGCAAATCATAGCGGCCCGGCGCTGCGCGGTCACGGACCCGCTACGGCTTCCCGGCTCCCGGGCAATCGCCCCAGGCCGGTTCGCTGGGCAGGTTCAGCCCGGCGACCAGTGCCGGCACGGCGGGCGGCGGGATGTCGATCGCCAGCTGCACATTGAGCCAGTAGGCACTCACAGTGTGGGTGCGTGCCTCGACGACGGGCGCCAGTCCGGCGGCGCGCACGGTCTTGGCCCGCTGGTCCGCGCCTTCCCGGCTGCTGAATACACCCACCGATACCTGGTTCGTGTCGGGAAGTGCCGCCGCGTCACGCACCCCGCCATTACTCAGCCGCTGCAGCGCGCGCGTGCGCGCGCTGGCGGTACCGAGATGATCGACGTAAACCCAGTACCCCTCGCTCACCGTAGCGGGCCCCTGGCGCTCGCGCGGATTGAGATTGCGCGCCCGCAGGGCGGTGGCGACCGCGGCAGTGGCCACCGTGTCGATCAGGGGGCCGAGCGACGCGCAGTGCGAGGGGCCCGCATTTTGATCAGCGCCTCCGGTCACTTCCGCTACGCGTATCGGAGCCGCGCCCGGCGCCGGCGCCAGCTGCAGGGGAGCACCAGAGACCGCCTTGCGGCCGGCCAGCGGCTTGTCTATCCAGCGCGCCCAGCCGAAGAACAGCAGGTTGGCCAGCAACAGCGCGTATAAGAGCGGCCTCATCAGCACAATTCTAGCGGGAATTGTGCGCGGCGAGCATCGCCAGCCCGTCGATCACCAGCGCATCGACACGTTCGTGCGCGACACGGAGGAAGCGGGCCACCGGCGCTGCGCCGCCGCCTGCCAGGAGCAATCGCGGCCGGCCGCCCAGTTCAGCGCGCGCCTCGCGGACCGATCGTTCGATGAGCGCCGCGCAGGCCAGCGCGCTTCCGGACAGGAGTCCGGCGCGGGTACTGCGGCCGAAGGGCGCGGCGTTTCGCGCTGCAGGGCCGAAGCGGCCGCCGGCGCGGCGGCGTATGCCGGCCGTATCGCGCAGCAATGATTCCACCATCAGGGCCGGTCCCGGCGTGATCAGTCCGCCGCGGTGCTGGCCGGCGGAGTCCAGCAGGTCGATCGTGAGTGCGGTTCCGACATCGACGATGCACAGTGTCCGGCCCGGATGCCGGGCCCGCGCGCCGAGCATGGCGACCCAGCGGTCAGCCCCCAGGCGCCAGGGTTCCACATAGCCATTGCGGACGCCCGCCGCACGGCGCGTGCTGCGGATGAATTGCGGCGCCGGCGCGCCGGCGGCACGCGCGGCCTGGCGCAGGGCCCGCTCGAGCACGGTGCCGGCCACGCTGCAGACCAGCACGCGATCGACGCCGCCCGCGAGTGCCCGGCGGGCCACGCCCGCCACCGTGCGCCCGTTCCACTCCGCCACCCGCACTCGCCCGAGGCGCCGGCCGCGCAGCATCGCCCACTTCAGCCGGGAATTGCCGGCGTCGATCAGCAGCTGCTTCACCCCTCCGCCCTCACCGTCACCTCGCCCGAGTTAAAACGACGCAGGCCTTCCGCCCCCTCCACGCGCAGCGCCCCGTCCGGATCAATGCCGCGCGCCACGCCGACAAACACGCCGGCCGGGGTGCTCACCGCCACGCTCCGGTCCGCGAGCGCATCGGCGGCGGCCCACTCCGGGGCAAATCCGCTGAGTCCGCGCGCTTCGAAGTCCAGCGCGCCACGCACGATCTCATCGAGCAGCAGCGCGGCCAGTTCATTGCGATCGCAGGCAGGGCTGCCGAGTGCTGCCAGATCGATCGGTTCAGTGCCGCTGGCCTGCACGCGGCGGGTCAGGGCCGCGCCCAGCGCGCAGTTGATGCCGATGCCAATCACGACCATCGCCGGGCCCGCGCTCTCGGCACGCAATTCGATGAGGATGCCGCCCAGCTTGCGCTCACGGGCGTAGAGGTCATTGGGCCACTTCAGCTGCACCGGCACGGCGCCCACGCGCTCGAGCACACGCCGCGCGCAGACGCCAACCGCAAGGCTCAGCGCCGCGGCACCGCTGGGCAGAGCATCGAAACTCCACACCAGCGACAGGCACAGCGCGCCTCCCGGCGGCGCAAACCACGGCCGCGCGCGGCGCCCGCGCCCGGCCGCCTGGTATTCCGCGGCGAGGAAATCAAACTGTCCCGCGGGCGGCTCGCCCCGCGCGAGCAGCACCGCGTTGGTGGAATCCACTGTCCAGGCGACTTCCGCCTGCCGCAATCGGGCCCGCACGTCGGGCTGCAGCAGCGAGGCAATCCGGGCGGCATCGAGCGGTGCAACGGGCTGCGCCAGCCGGTAACCCAGGTGCGGCGCAGCCTCGATTTCCAGGCCCAGGGCCTGCAGTGCGCCGATCGCCTTCCAGATGGCGCTGCGGCTGACAGCCTGCTCGGCGGCGAGCCGCTCGCCCGAATGCAGGGCGCCGTCCGCCAGGCTGCAAAATACCCGTTGTGGAAGCGTTGCCGCCGGAGCGGCCTGCGCCCGATTCACGCGCGAGGCTCCGGCACTTCCGCCAGCATGCAGCGCACGCTGCCGCCCCCGATCCGCTCGATCGTCGGCACCGGCACCGCCAGCACCGTGTCCACGCAGCCGCTGAGCTGACGCATCGTCTGCTCCCCGAGCGCGGCCCGCGCGGTCGCCGACATCACCAGCAGCGTGGCGTCGCCGAGCGCCTCGTCCCAGGTGGCCAGCTCCAGCATGTTGCCGGCGAAGGCATCGACCGCGGCGCGATCGATCTCGATCAATTCGCGGCCGCTGTTGCGGAAACTCGCCACTACCCGCGGGCGATCGGCTGCGGCAATGGCCTCGGTGCAGCACATCAGACCGCGCGAACCGATCCACATCAGCACATTGGTGTGGTAGTAGGGGCGGCCGTGCGCGTCGGCGGCATCAAAGATCACCGCTTCATAATCCATCTGCCCCGCCCAGTCGCCCACCAGCGCCGCGTCGGTGCGCGGCGAACGGCAGGCGTAGGCGACGCGCGCCACGTGATCGAGCACCAGACTCCCCGTGCCCTCGAGGAATTTCCCGGCGGTTTCATGCGCGCTGAAGTCGAGCCGGCGACGCGGATTGAAATCCAGCGCCGCGCACACCTCATCGACGAGTTCCGTGCGCCGCTCAAGCCGCCGGTTGGGCGCGAGCATCGGATACAGCACGATCGTGCCGTCGTCGTGAAAGCTGATCCAGTTGTTGGGAAACAGGGCATCCGGCTTGCGCGGCACCGGGGTGTCCGCTCCCATCTGCACGCGCACGCCTTCCGATTCCAGAGCAAGGCGCAGCTGCTGCGATTCCGCGCGCGCGGCGGCCATCACGTCCGCGGCGCCAGCCCCGGCATCGCGCGAGCGCTGCATGGCATTGGAAGCGGCGGTCTCCTCGTTGAAAGAGAAGGCGGCCGGTTCGATCATGAACACCGCGCCGGCGCACTGCTGGGATCGGCCTCTGGTGGCGTGCTGCATCGTGAGCGGAGTCTGCCACAGCCTCAAGACGCTTAAGGATCCGTTGTCCCGCCGGGCGGCTCGTATGCGTTGCGGTAGGTCCGGCGCGGCCGCTCGAGTGGGCAGCGCGGACGTCCTGTAAAACGCAACTGATTGATCATTGTAAATAATTTCCCTGGGCGGGATGATCCAACAGAATCTGTGACCGGATGAATTGTGCATTGCATAGAGCCTGGGTTAGCATGCGCGCCGAGTTGCAACCACGCCTGCCCATGCCTCTGAATCCACCTCCTGCGCCAGCCCGCGTCATTCGCAAGTACGCCAATCGTCGGCTGTACGACGCGACGGCCAGCCGCCATGTCACGCTGGAAGACCTGCGCCGTCTGATCGCCGGCGGCGAGCGGGTGCAGGTCATCGACGATCGCACCGGCGAGGATCTCACGCGAGCCGTGCTGCTGCAGATCATCTCGGAGCAGGAACAGTTCGGCTCGCCGGTCCTGACGGTGCAACTGCTCGAGGGCATCATCCGCTTCTACGGCAATCCCGTGCAGGACATGCTCTCGCGTTATCTGGAGCAGGGCCTGGGTGCAGTGATGCAGCAGCAGCGTGCGGTGCAGGAACAGATGGCGAAGGCGATGGAAGGCCCGCTGGCGCCACTCGCTGAACTGACCCGCCAGAACATGGAGATGTGGAGCCGGATGCAGGCGTCCATGCTCTCAGCGCTCAACCCGCAGGCGGGGAAAGCCGGCGGCAGCGAGGCGCCGGGTGCCGACGAGCCGGGCAGTGGCGATGATTCCAGCGACGCGCCCCCGCCACCCGCTGCCGACAAATCCCCTTAAGTAAAGGACTCCCGCTCATGGATCTGAAGGGCAAGACCGTTGCCGTTACCGGCGCTGCGCGCGGCATCGGCCGTGCGCTGTCCGAACAGTTCGCGGCCTGTGGCGCCAATCTGGCGCTGATCGACCTCGAGGTCGCCTCCCTTCAGGACACGCGCAACGCCTGCCTGGGGCTTGGCGTGCAGGCCCGCGCCTACGGCGCGAGTGTGGCGAACGAGTCCCAGCTGATCGACACCTTCGATCGCATCGTCGCCGATTTCGGCCGCTTCGACGGGATCGTCAACAATGCCGGGATCCTGCAGGACGCGCTGCTGGTCAAAGGCAGGGACGGCGCCGTGATTGGCAAGATGAGCCTGGCGCAGTGGCAGGCCGTGATCGATGTGAACCTGACCGGCGTGTTCCTGTGTGGCCGTGAGGCTGCGGAACGCATGGTCGAACTGGGCCATGGTGGAGTAATCATCAATATCTCCAGCATCTCCCGCGCCGGCAACATCGGGCAATCGAACTACACCGCGGCCAAGGCGGGGGTGGCCTCGCTGGTAGTGGTCTGGGCGCGTGAGCTGGCGCGCTACGGCATCCGGGTCGGCGGCATCGCCCCGGGGTTTACGCACACGACGATCCTGGATTCCATGAAGCCGGAGCTGCTGCAAAAGATCGTGGCCCCGGTGCCCGTGGGTCGGCTCGGCCGACCGGAGGAGATCGCGCACGCCGCCCGCTTCATTTTCGAGAATGACTTCTTCAGCGGGCGGATCATCGAGCTCGATGGCGGGCTGAGGATTTAGGATGCGCCGCGTTCCGATGGAGTGACACCCAGACGCCTCTTGGGCGTTTTTATCCTTAAAATATTGTTTACAATCAATATGTTAATGAATTTCCTCTCTACTCCAGAAGACTCCTGAAGAATCCTCTTGCACTGCATACAAACTCGGGTTAGGATAGCCCCAGTTCGAAGCACCCCACACACCCCGACTATTTGGAGCCACTGACATGACCGACCGTATATTCGATGCGAATGCGCTGCTGGAGACCTACCGCAATGCGCTCGCTCCCGCGTTTCAGGCCCAGCAGGAAGGCGTCAAGGCCCTCGAGCGCCTGGCCCGTTACCAGTACGCCGTCGCCGGCGACTAC
>DATFUG010000082.1:0-4421 GCA_035261025.1 Steroidobacteraceae bacterium
GGCGCGCATGCGCGCGATGTAGCCGTGATGATCGGCGCCCCACACGTCGATGAGCCGCGGGTAGCCGCGCGCCAGCTTGTCGAGGTGGTAGGCAAGGTCGGGCGCGAAGTAAGTCTGCGCTCCGTTGGCACGCACCAGCACGCGGTCCTCATCATCCCCAAGAGCGCTGCTGCGCAGCCACAGCGCCCCGTCCTTCGTATAGGTCTGGTGCTGTGCGGCGAGGCGCTCGAGCAGGCGCGCGACCGCACCGGATTTCGCCAGCGCCCGTTCCGAAGTCCATTGCTCGAACTCCACGCCGTAGGCCGCGAGATCCTCGCGGATATCGGCCAGCATTGCCGTCAGGGCAAGCTCGAGCACCTCCTCATAAGCGATATCACCGATCAGCTCCCGCATGCGCGCGATCAGCGCATCGACGTACAGCTCCTTCTTCTCGCCGGCGGCGGCCTCCGGCTCGCCCTCCGAGGCATCAGGGGGGAGCTCCGCGAGCACGTCGGCCACGGGGCGCTGCAGGGCCGGGCCGGACTGTGCCCTAAGGCGCGCGGCGATGCCCCGCACGTAGTCGGCGCGATAACCATTGACCGGAAAGGGCAGCTCGACGCCGCCGGCCTGCAGGTAGCGCACCCAGACGCTCACGGTGAGGATGTCGACCTGGCGGCCGGCATCGTTGATGTAGTACTCGCGATCGACGCTGTGGCCGGTGGCCTGCAGGAGCTTGGCGAGCGTTGCGCCGTAGGTCGCCTGGCGGCCGTGGCCGACGTGCAGCGGCCCGGTGGGATTGGCGGACACGAATTCGACCAGTACCCGCGTGCCCGCGCCGGCCTGGCTGGTGCCGTAGCGCACGCCCTGCTCGAACACACGGCGCAGCGCGTCGCGCTGCGCATCGCCCGCGAGATACAGGTTGATGAATCCGGCGCCCGCCACCTCCGCGCGCGACAGCAGCGGACTGGCTGGGAGCACTGCGACGATGGCCGCGGCCAGATCGGCGGGCTTGCGGCCGGCGCCCTTCGCCAGACGCAATGCGATGTTGGAGCTGAAGTCCCCGTGCTGCGCATCGCGCGTGCGCTCAACGACGATCGCGGCACGATCGACGGGCGAGCGCAGCAGACCACCTTGCAGGCGCTCCAGCGCCCGCGCCAGCAGGTCTTCGAGTTCGGTTTTCACGAACGGGCGCTTTCCGGCAATGAGGGCATGGGAGAACACTGCGGCAACGACTGCAGGGGCGCGCAGTCTACCCAAAAAGCGGCTTTCACTGGATATCCAGCGGATCGACGTCGATGGCCCAGCGCACCCGCCGCGACTCGCGCAGGCGCCCGACGAGCTCGAGCCAGGCCTCGAGGAAGCGCTGCAGTTCGAGGCGCCCGGCGTGCTCGAGGAGCAGCTGGGCGTGGTGGCGCCCGGCGCGCCGCGCCATCGCGGCGCTCACGGGTCCGAGGAACCGGACCGGCGGCCGATCGCCGGCGCACTCGCGCGCGGCGCGCAGAAAGCCCAGCGCATCGGCGGCGCTGCGCCCCGAGGCGCGCAGCAGCGCGAGGCGGCTGAACGGGGGCCAGCGGGCCGCGGCGCGCTCTGCCAGCGCGCCGGCGGCAAAAGCCTCGTAGCCGCCGTTGATGAGGCTCTGCAGCAGCGGGTGTTCGGGATATTCCGTCTGGATCAGCACCTCGCCGGCGCGCGCGCCGCGTCCGGCGCGCCCGGCCACCTGCACGATGGTCTGCGCCAGGCGTTCGGCGGCGCGAAAATCGGTGCTGAACAGGCCCTGGTCGGCATTGATCACGGCGACCAGCGATACGCCCGGGAAATGGTGACCCTTGGTCACCATCTGGGTGCCGACCAGGATGCGCGCCGAGCGGTCGAGCAGCGCGTTCATCACCACCTCGACCTCCGCCGCGCCGCGCGCCGTGTCGCGATCGAGCCGCAGGAGCGGTGCGCCCGGAAACATGGCGGCCAGGGTCTCGGCAATGCGCTCGGTACCCTGGCCCACCGGCTTGACCGCGAAGCCGCAGCGCCCGCATCGGGCCGGGAGCGGCTGGGTCGCGCCGCACCAGTGACAGCGCAGCTGCGCCGCCTCGCGGTGCACGGTCAGCCGCGCGTCGCATTCGCTGCAGGGTGCGATCCAGCCGCAGCTGGTGCACAGGAGCGTCGGCGCATAGCCGCGGCGGTTGAGGTACACCAGCACCTGGCCATCCGCGGCGAGATGCCGCCCGATGGCCTGCGTCACCGGGCCGGCCAGCCCCTGGTGCACGGCATGCGCGCGCAGATCGATCAGCGCCAGGCGCGGCGCGGCCGCCTGGTCGGCGCGCCGCGGAAGCGGCAAGGGCCGGTAGCGTCCGAGCTGCACGTTGTGCAGCGATTCCAGCGCTGGCGTGGCCGATCCCAGCACGACCGGCACCGCGGCCTGCTGCGCGCGCCGCACGGCCACATCGCGCGCCGAATAGCGGCAGCCGCCCTCCTGCTGCTTGTAGGAACTGTCATGTTCCTCATCGACGGTGATCAGTCCCAGTCCCGGGATCGGGGCGAACACCGCCGAGCGCGTGCCGATCACGACGCGAGCGCGCCCGGAGCGCGCTTCGCGCCACGCGGCGAGCCGCTCACCGTCGCTCAGGGCCGAATGCAGTACCGCCATGCGCACCGGGAGGCGGGCGCGAAAGCGCTCCAGGAGCTGCGGGGTGAGGCCGATCTCCGGCACCAGCACCAGCGCGTTCGCGCCGCGCTCCAGACAGCGCGCGACGGCGCGCAGATAGACTTCGGTCTTGCCGCTGCCGGGGACGCCGTGCAGCAGAAACGCGCCATAGCGGCCGGCGGCGGCGTCAATGGCCTCGACCGCGAGAGCCTGCGCCGCACTGAGCTCCGGCGCGGCCGCCATCGCGGCGCTGCGCGGCGTGGCCATAAAGGCCGGCGTTGCCGCGGAGTCGTCCGCAGCGCGCGCCGTGAACCGGCTCCAGCCCCGCTTCGAGAGGGCGCTTGCGGCGGGCCGAGCGCCCGGGGCCAGCGCGTCGAGCTGCGTCAGGCTGATTCCCGCAGGGCGCTCGGCGAGCATCTTGAGCAGCTCGCGTTGCCGCAGGGCCCGGCGCGGCTCTCCGCTGAGACGCGCATGGAGGCCCGCCGCGGTGATCTCGAGCCACCGTTCCTGCGCCAGCGCACTCTGCCCGGCGCGCAACGCTGCGGGGATGGCCGCGGCGATGACCTCGCCGGGCGGGTGATGGTAATAGCCCGCCGTCCACTGCAGCAGTTCGAGCAGGTCCGCATCAAGCAGGGGCTCTCGATCCAGGAGCGCACTGATGGCCTTGAGGCGGCGGCCCGGAAGCGCCGAGCCCTCCGCCTGCGCGACGATGACGCCAATGGCGGACCGGGGACCGAAGGGCACCTGCACCCGGGCGCCCAGCGGCAGGTCCGGCGCGCTCTCGCCGGGCGGCGGCAGGTAATCGAGCAGCGTCCGCAGGGGACAGTCCACGGCGACGCGGAGCACGCCGGCGGCACTGGCTTCAGGCTTAGGCCTAGTGCCTGTCATGTGGATAAGTCTGTGGACGGATTGGGCCCCGTTGGACCTTCGCCTGCGGAACTCTCCTCCGGCGGTGCCGGTTTCTCCGGTCCTCCAGCGCTGATTTAGATATGAAAATCATGGTATTAGGAGTTTTCTGGGCCTGTCGAGCACAGGGGTGCGCCCCATGCTTGGCACTCGACCTGCACGGTGGCGTCTAAGTGGATGATTCTGGCGCAAACTCTGATTGCCGGATTTTGCTGTCAACCGTCTGCCTTTGGCGACGTTGAGTTCATGAGCCATGGACGCCTTTGCTACATTGCCGACCGCGACCGCGAAATTCCTCTCGCTAGGGATCAACGATTTGGCGGAATCGACGTCGACCGACACCCGCGCCCTGGATCAGTTCCTGGCCAGCGTTGAGCGCAAGGCGTTCAGGATCGCACAGATCGCCCTGCGCCACGAAGAGGACGCACTCGACGCCGTCCAGGACGCGATGCTGCGGCTGGTGCGCAGTTATGCGCGCCGCCCGCGCGAGGAATGGCCCCCGCTCTTTTACCGGATTCTCGAGAACTGCATCCGCGACCTGCAGCGCCGTCGCGCGGTGCGCGCCCGCGTGATGTCCTGGATTCCCTGGTCCGGCCAGGACGAATCCGCTACGGTGGTGGATCCGCTCGAGCAGTTGCCCGACGCGGCGCCCGGGCCCGCGGCCCAGGCGCAGGCGGATGAAACGCTGCAGGCGCTCGAGGCGCAGTTGGCCGTGCTGCCGGCGCGCCAGCGACAGGCTTTCCTGCTGCGCAGTTTTGAAGGCCTGGACGTGGCGGCGACCGCGCGTGCCATGGGCTGTTCCGCAGGCAGCGTCAAGACGCATTATTTCAGGGCCGTCCAGAGCTTGCGGTCCGCGTTGGGGGAGTTCTGGTCGTGACCGACATCGATCCTGAAAATG
>DATFUG010000083.1:0-4573 GCA_035261025.1 Steroidobacteraceae bacterium
GATCATGTCCAGGGCGACGAGCGTATCGGTGATCCGGCTCATGTTCGCCGGGCTCTGCCCCGATCCCGGACACAGCTCGCCTGGATGGGCAACGCCGTCGGGCTGGGAGTACAGCAGCATCAGCACCCGGAACTCCGCTTCGCCAAGCCCGCTGGGACGGATCGCCTCGTCCGCCAGCTGGGCCAGTGCCCGGCCCAGCAGCACCAGCGTGCGAAACATCATGATGTCAGCGATGGGGACCGGCAGCCCACGGGCTTCAATACGGCTGAGGCCGGCCAGAATGGCTTGAAACTGCTCTCTAAGCACAGAAGCTCCTATCTAAATATTTTAGATTGGAAATATTCTGTGTACAATATTATGAAATTATATTAACTTAATCCAGTCCGGGCATGAGCCCGCGCCAGGTACTCCTCGCTCTGCATCTCGATCAGCCGGCTGATCGTGCGCTGAAATTCGAACCCCAGGCGCTCACCCTGGTAGAGCTGGGTTGCGGCCCCGGCGGCCGACACGATGAGCTTGACGCCCTGGTCGTAGAAGGCGTCCACCAGGGCGATGAGGCGCCGTACCGCGTCGTCCTGCGCGGCTCCCAGGATCGGAATCTCAGTCAGGAAAACGGTGTGGAATTCCTCCGCCAATTCGACGTAGTCGGCCGCACTGCGCGCACCCTGGCACAGGGCAGGGAACGTGAACCAGACGATATCGCCGGCGCGCCTGGCGGCATGGAGCGTGCGGCCGTTGACGAGCAGATGGCGTTCAGTCTCGGTACGGGCGCCGGCCAGCCCCTCAAACAGCGCGGCCAGCCTGGCCCGCGTGGCCTCTTCGCCGGAGGGCAGGTAGATCGGCGCCTGGCGCAGCTGGCGCAGCCGGTAGTCGGCGCCGTCGTCCACGTGCAGCACGTCCAGCCGGATCTCAAGCAGGGCGATCGCCGGCAGGAAGCGCGCCCGCTGCAGACCGTCGCGATACAGCCCGGCCGGGGGCGTGTTCGAGGTGATCACGAGCGAGACGCCCCGCTCGAGCAGCTCCTCGAACAGAGCGCCGAGCAGCATGGCATCGGCAATGTCGATCACGTGCAGTTCGTCGATGCACCACAGGGTGGACCGGCGTGCCATGCGCCGCGCCACGAGCTGCAGGGGTTCCTGTTGGCTCCGGATCGAGGCGAGAGCGGCGTGAACGCCGCGCATCAATTGGTGAAAATGGCTGCGGCGCGCCGCCGGCGCGAGGCTGTCAAAGAACAGGTCCATCAGCCAGGTCTTGCCGCGCCCCACGCCGCCCCAGAGGTACACGCCGCGCGGCGCGGGCGCTGCAGCCGGCGGCCAGAGCCGCCCGAGGAGCCGCCCTACTGCGCCGAGTTCCCCGCGCCTGGCCAGCCATCCGGCGCGCAGCTGCTCCAGTCGCATCACGGCTAGCACTTGGGCCGGGTCGCTGCTCCAATTTCGTTCACGCAGCTCGCGCTCATAGCGTTCCGGCAGGCCTTCCCCTCTCGTGGCTGCCTCGTGCATCGGCGCCGCCGTCAAAGGTTCTGGTAGTTCGGACCAGACCCGCCTTCAGGTGTCGTCCAGGTGATGAGGCGGTAGGGATCCTTGATGTCGCAGGCCTTGCAGTGCACACAGTTGGCCGCGTTGATCTGCAGGCGGCGCTTGCCGTCGTCCGCCACGATGATTTCGTAGACGGCGGCCGGACAGAAGCGGGTACAGGGATTGCCGTACTCGCGCGCGCAGCGGTCGGCGCAGATGCTGGTATCGGCGACATGCAGATGCACGGGTTGCTGCTCCTCGTGCGCGGTGGAGGCGAGGTAGACCGCGGCGGTGCGATCGCGCGGCGGGAGCGCGCTTTCCAGGGCCAGCGGCAGGTCCAGCGCCGCAGCCCCAGGGCTGTGCTGATCAAGCCGTCGTAGCGTGGCGTCATTGGCGGCGTGCTGCAGCGTCCAGGGCGTATGTCCGCCCAATGCGGTTTCCAGCGCGGCATTCGCCAGGCCCCACCACAGTCCGCGCTTGAAACCGGGCTTGATATTGCGCACCGACTGCAGTGCGCGCCCGCCGGGCGAGGCCCGCCAGGCCGCGTCGAAGCCACGCACGCCGCCCTGCGCCACCAGATGCTCGGCGGCGAGCATGCCGGAACGCATGGCCTGGTGGATGCCCTTGATGCGTGCGGCATCCAGCGTGCCGGCCGCATCGCCGATCAGCAGGGCACCGGGCATTTCCATGCACGGCAGGGCCTGCGCACCACCGGCGGCAATGGCGCGCGCGCCATAGGCAAGCGGCTCGCCGCCCTCCAGCAAGGCGAGCGTGGCGGGATGATTCTTGAAGCGACGGAAGGCCTCGAAGGGCGCAAATCCGGGGTCGCGATAGTCGAGACCGACGACGAGGCCCACGTACGCGCGATCCTGGTCGAGGTGGTAGATGAAGCCGCCGCCAAAGGTGTCGCGCGGCATGGGCCAGCCGATCGTGTGCTGCACGAGACCCGCCGCAGCGCGGCCCGCAGGCAGTTGCCACAGTTCCTTGAGCCCCAGCGCGAAAGTGGGCGGGGAGCGATCGGCATCGAGACGGTAGCGCACGATGAGCTGCTTGGCGATGCTCCCGCGGCAGCCTTCTGCCAGCACCGTGACCGGAGCGTGGATCTCGGCGCCAGGTGTGAAATTGGCGCCCTCGCTGCCGTCGCGCAGGCGTCCGACGTCTCCCAGGCGCACGCCGCTGACGGCGCCGGCGGCGTCGATGAGCGCACTGGCGGCGGCGAAACCCGTGAACACGTCCACGCCGGCGGCTTCCACCCGGGCGCCCAGCCAGGGCACGAGTTGCGAGAGGGAGACGATGAAATTGCCGTGATTGCGCTGCTGCGGTGGCGTGGGCAGGCGGATGCTGCGGCGTTCCGTCAGGAAGCGGAACTCGTCACGCTGCACCGGGACGCAGGTCGGGGGCGGTGCAGCGCGCCACTCCGGCACCAGGGCGTCGAGCGCGACGGGGTCCAGCACGGCGCCGGAAATGCAATGCGCGCCGAGGCTGGCCGCCTTTTCGATCACGCAAATCGAGCGTTCGGGCTGGAGCTGGCGCAGGCGCAGCGCGCAGGCCAGGCCGGCCGGGCCGGCGCCGACAATCGCCACGTCGTAGTTCATGGAGTCCCGCTCGCCCATTCCTAGCCTCTTGCGCGCAGGGCGCTCACGATTCATCGCCCAGTGCGGCAAGGATGGCTGCGCGTGCCGCATCGCGCAAGGCCGCGGCGCCGTCGGGAGGACCCGGCAGCGGCGGGGGCTGCATGGGCTCGAGCATCTGCACCTCGATACGGCCCGGGCGCGCCAGGAAGGTTTCCGGCGGCAGACAGTGGCGGGTGCCGCGGATGACGAGCGGAACGACCGGCATGCCGGCGCGTTGGGCGGCGGCAAACGCGCCGGTGTGGAAGCGCAGCAGCCCGGGTACCGGGCCGAAGGTGCCTTCGGGGAAAAAGGCGAGGGAACTCCCGCGGGTGGCGCTGCGCATCAGGCGCAGCGCATCGCGTGCGCGCCCGGCGCGATTGTCGCGTGAGACGAAGTGGGATCCGATGCGGGTCAGGAGCAGCCCCGCCAGCGGCACGGCACTCATCTCCCGCTTGATGACGAAGCCGAAGCGCGGTGGCAGCGCGGCGCTGAGCACCACGCCGTCAAGATAGCTGGAATGGTTGGCGACGACGATGCATGGATCGGGCAGGGGTCCGCAAAAATGCACCCTCACCGGCATGCCCATCAGCGTCAGGGCGCTGCGCCCGATCCAGCGTGTCAGGCGGCGGCGTGCACCCAGGGTGGGCAGGATCACCAGCAGGGGGAGCGAGCCCAACGCCAGGGCCAGGAACACCGTGGCTGCGTACAGGGTGTAGGCCAGCCTGAACGGCAGGAGCCAGAGGCGGGGCTGGGCACGCCGTGCGGGACCGGGCGGCGCGTCGGAATACGGCATTTTGGGCGTTGGCAATGTGATCCAGTTCTCCGTATGTTAACGGTTCGCACGGTTGTGAGTCCCATCACATCGCCCGACCTTGTCGGCTTTGCATACTGGCGGTCGAGGCAATCCCCCTCCGCGCAGGGCACCGCATTGAGCAGAAACGCCACCGTCACTAAAGAGTCGGCCCCCGAGATCGTCGACCCGGTCATCGGCCGCTTCCTCGATGCCGTATGGATGGAGCGTGGGCTGTCCGCGAACACCCTGGCGGCCTACCGCGCCGACCTCGTGGCGCTGTCGCGCTGGCTCGCGCTGCGAAATATCACCCTCTCGCGGACCGGCCGCGCGGACCTGCTCGCCTTCATTGCCGCGCGCGCCGCCGGTGGTTCGCGCCCGCGCTCGACCGCGCGGCAATTGTCATCGTTCCGCCGCTTTTTCCGCTACCTGATGCGCGAGGGCGCGGTGCGCGAGGATCCGACCGCGCAGATCGCGATGCCGCGGATCGGCCGCTCGCTGCCCAAATCGCTGACCGAGGCCGAAGTCGAATCGCTCCTGATGGCGCCCACCGTGGGCGATCCGCTCGGCAATCGCGACCGCACCATGCTCGAGGTGCTGTATGCCACGGGGCTGCGGGTCTCGGAGCTCGTCAGCCTGCGCGTCGACCAGGTCAA